>JAGHCI010000130.1:0-4893 GCA_021160545.1 Candidatus Aerophobota bacterium
CTTTTGCCTCTCCATTCTCTGAAAGAAAATCTTTAATAAGAGGAAGAATATCTTCTGCTAAGGCGTATTTTAAGGTGAAGGTTTTCTTTTTAAGTTCAACAGGCTTTTTAACAACTCTTATAAGTCCATCCTCTCTCAGGTAGGTAAATCCATAAGGAGATAATATAGCAGATAAAGCTTTAAGAACAGGAACAGGTTTTTCAACTCGAGCAGTTACTTTTCCTTTAACATCCGGGTCAATCACCACATTTATCCCGGTCCTAATTGAAATCAGCTTTATAGCATCTTTCAAATCAATATCTTTAAAATCAAAGGATACAACCCTTTTTTCCAGAGGAACCTCTTTAGCATAAACAAATGCAGAGAAGTGAAACCCTATAAGACCTGTCACCAAAATGCCGATTAAAAAAAACAATACCCATCTTTTCATTTAAAACTCTCCTACACCTCTAACATTTTAAGCTTGATTATTTTATTTTCCCCTATAAGTATAACCTCTCCCTTATTGCCCTCTATTCGAGCTACCTTCAAACTATCCAAAATCATTCCTTCGCTAACCACCCAGCTTTTATCCCTCTTTTTAATGAGAGCAATAGCTTCTCCCCCACACCAGACAATTCCCACAAGCTCATATTCAGAAGAAGTTGTAACTTGCAGCAGTTTTTCCTCTTTTTTTACCACTTTCTCCTCTTTTTCTTTCTCCTCTTTTTTAATTAGGGGAGAGAAAGGATCTCTTTCTTTAGTCGGTGGATACTCAAAAATCTGGGACAAAATTTTCTCTTCCTGGCAAACCCCTCCTTTTAAGGGATAAAGACAAAAAAGAGCAAAAATCAAAACCAGAGATAAAAATATTCTGGAAAACATCATCTTCTTCTCCGCCTATCTGCACTGGTTAAATTACTCTTAGAAGAAAGGGAAACTTCTTCCTTTTTACCGGAAAGGAGGCTCCCTCTGTACTTATAAAGAGAAATAGATAAATTCGCCTCTATTGTGTACCCTTCCATAGAGGAAGCCTTGATTAAGAAATTATCCACTGTAAAAGAACCAAGCCCTCCTCTTCTCGCCATGTCAGAAATCAACATCCCTAAATTATGATATCTTCCATAAAGATGAACATTTACAGGTGTTACAAAATAATAATTCTTTTCTTCTGTCTTTAAAGGGACAATACTGGTATACTCAATTCCGTATACTTTCCCTCTCATGCCAAGCTCATAGAGAAAAGAGGCCTGTGTCTCTTTTATCTTCTTCTCAAGAAGTGCAAGTTCCTGCGAAAGCCTCTCCCTTTCCTTTTTTAATTCTTCAAGTTCACGAATTTTCCCTTCCAATTTTAAAAGTCTCAAATTCTCCTGTGATATCTTATTCATAAGATCTTCTCTGTACTCAATCTGAGGTATATAAACTAAAAAATAGAAAATACAAATTAAGCCAAGAAAAACCCCGACTCCCGCAATAATTCTTCTTTGCGTTGTCAATACCATTACTTACTCCCCGAAGGCAAAAAACACCTTATTTTAAAAGACATAACTTCTCTGTTTGCAACCTTGCCCAGGGAAAATCTGACAAATCTTATTTCGGAAAATAATCCAGATTTTTCCATATTTTTTATGAATTCAGCAACACCTATGGTCTTATTAAGACTTTTGCCTGTTATCTCTATAAAATTTTCCTTTCTATCACTTTTTATCTCCTCAAGCCAGATGTTATCAGGTAAACACTTGTATACAAAGTATAAAAGTCGAGGAAAGAAGGATTGTCTTTCTACAATTTGCTTAAAGGAATCAAATCTTGCCTGAATCTCAGCATTTTCTTTTTTTACCTTTTCTATCTCTTTAAGAAGAGGCTGGTACTCCTTAATTTTACCTCTTACTTCGGACAACTTCTTCTCCAAGGGACGGATGGTCTGAGCCAGGGAAAGATAAAAAAAGTAACATATGCAAAAAGCAACAACAGCACATATGCCTACAAAAATAATAAAGTCTATTCTTCTCCTTCTCTGTATTATCCTTTGTGGTAAAAGGTTAACTTCAATCATATGTGACGTACCTCCCTTAAAGCAAGCCCTACCGGAACAGAAAAAACAGGGGAAAAGTAAGGTAAAAACTCCCTGAATTTTCCCTTTGCATAACTTATCTTAGCAAAAGGGTTAAATTTTTCCACAGGAACTTCAAGTTCCTGGGATAGAAAAACATCTATTCCCTTTATAAGAGATACCCCACCTGAGAGAATAATCTTTTGCACAGGAGCACCTTCTCTGTTGGAGGTATAATACTCAAAGGACCGAACTATCTCATTTATAAGCTCACTCAGAGCGCCCCTTATAACTTCTTCCACCTGCTCAGGCTCCAACTCTCTTCCTATCTTATGACCTATATAAGACAGATCCTCTGCTTTTTTTATCTTTTCTGCCTCTTGATAATTAACACCAAAGGATTCTATAAGAGCACGGGTTATGTTATCTCCTCCAAATTTTATATCTCTCACAAGAAAGGGATAATCCTCTGCTAAAATTAGAAGATTAGTTATGCGGTGACCTATGTTAATAAGAGCAGTTCCTTCTTTTTTTTTATTTTCTATTCTTTCAAAAACATTGTAAAGAGCAAGGGAGTTAACATCCACTATGGCAGGACAAATTCCAACCTCCTGAAAAATCCTAAGATACTCATCTATTGTGCTTTTTTTTACTCCAACAAGCAAGACAGACATTTCCTTCCCACCTGCGCCAACCAAATCCTTCTTTAAAACATGATAGTCCACGGTGATATCTTCAAGAGGATAGGGGAGATGCTCCTGGGCTTGCCACTTTATAGCCTCGCTTAACTCGCTTTCTTTCATCTGGGGAATCCTTACCACTCTAATAGCCACTGATTCTCCCTCTACGCCCGTCACAATTTTCTGAGAATTAAGATTGTATCTCCTTATAATGTCTTTTATCTTTTGTGCTACAAAACCCACATAGTTAAGGTAACCTTCTTTTTTTTCAGAAAAAGGGAAACTTTCAAATCCCAACTTTCTCAATCTATACTCATTTTTTTTGTGTAAAAGCTCCACAAATTTAACAGAACTTGAACCTACTTTCAAACCAACTGTTACCCCATATTTTTCCCCTTATCTGAACTTATTATGATGGTTACAGGACCCTCATTTGTAATCTCTACTCTCATTTTTGCCCCAAATACTCCCCTTTTAACTCTTACCGGATATTCTTCTAAAAGGCTTAAAACCTTACAAAAAAGTTCATTTGCTTTTTCGGGGTTAGCAACAAGCGAGAAGTTTGGTCGGTAGCCCTTTCTGCAATCTCCATAAAGAGTAAATTGAGGAACAACAAGGATTTCTCCCCTCACATCAATAAGAGAAAGATTCATTTTCCCATTCTGATCTTCAAAAATTCTTAAATTAACCATCTTTCTGGCCATCCAGGTGGCATCCTTCAACTCATCTTTTTTCCCTATGGCAAGAAGTGCAACTATTCCTTTTTTTATCTGCGCCACTTCTTTATCCTCTACAACACACCGTGCAAAGCTAACCCTCTGAACTACGGCCAGCATTTACACCTCTTCTATAAGACCTTTTGTGGAAGGAACGCTCTTTCTTCTTACATCTATAGAAGTCGCCTGGTCGAGGCTGATTCCAAAAGCTTTGAACATCCCCTCGAGAATGTGATGCAATCCTTCTCCATAAAGAACGGTCAGGTGTAAAGTAAAACCGGAATATCTGCAAAAAGCTCTGAAAAAATCTCTAAAAGAGTATTTTACCTCATCATCTCCCTTCATGTCAAATACAAGCAAAGCCCTACCACTTACATCAACCACACACCGGACAAGAACATCGTCCATTGGAACCACTGACCATCCATATCTTTTAATACCTTTCTTATCTCCAACAGCCTGGGAAAAAGCTCTACCAAGACATATACCTACATCCTCTACAAGGTGGTGTTTGTCTACCTCAATGTCTCCTTTAGCCTTCACCTCCAGATCGAAAAAACCATGACAGGAAAAAACATCCAGCATGTGATCCAAAAAAGGATATCCAGTATCAACGGTTACCTTACCCTCACCATCAACATTCAAATATAGGTCAATCTCTGTCTCTTGGGTCTTTCTTTTTATTCTTGCCTCACGAATCATTGGAGTAAACCTTTATGTGAAGTATCCTCTGTGTCTTCCCATCTACTTTAAATCTATCATCCATTCTGTAACCAACGACCCACACAATATTCTCTCCACTTACCAAAATAGGAATTCTATCCCTTTCAAATTTTGGTACTTTCAGGTCTATGAAAAAATCCTTGAGTTTTTTCTTACCCTTCATTCCAAAAGGAAAAAATCTATCCCCTTCTTTTCTCGGCCTAACATAGAGAGGGCTGGAAATTTTATCCACATCAAGAAAAATTTCATCAGGATTCTCTGGAAAATGTGCCGGTTTCTCAGACAAAACCTCCGATTCAAACACCAACCCAATATCTTCTATTTCTGTTTTTCCCGGTACATTGAGATAAGAGAAAAAATAAGGAACTCTCTCTTCTCCCTTTTCTCCCTTTTTAAAGACAAGCTCTTCGTATTCTCTCCATACCCTAATTTCTCCTGGCAGATAAACTATCTTGGTACCCTCTTTCTCCCTTAAATTTAAAATTTGCTCTATATGAGAATACTCAATACCCTCAAGATCACCCTTAAGTTTCTTTAAGAAATAACGCACAATACGACGTTGCAGACACAGGTGTAATTTTGCAAGAGCAAAAATACCAAGTCTTATTTCTCTCCCACTTATTTTCCTGACCACTTTATTTTTAACTTTCTCTGTGAGACCATCAAGAAAATCCCTTTCCACCCTTAAAAGTTCAGAGGTGCGATATATAACCTCCTCCACCCGAGGATTATAATTAACAGA
>JAGHCI010000086.1:0-2764 GCA_021160545.1 Candidatus Aerophobota bacterium
TAGTGAAACAGAAAGCTGGGGAAACAAAGTGAGTGTCCTTTTGTTCGCACTCTCAATTGCTCATGCTCGCTCGGGGTTAACGTCCTCGCCTAACAGGCGGTATGCAATTCGCTTCGCTCACCCAAATGCCTGGTTCCACCTTGCACTTCACATGTCCCCCAGCCGTTATACGTAATTACTTTGAAAAATCCTGGAGGTAAAAATGAAAAACCTCAAAGCAAAGATGTTTAATAAGAAAGCAGCAGATCCCAAAAATAAGCCTGATCAAATTATAGAAACCATAGGGCTAAAACCTGGACAGACTATTGCTGATATAGGTGCAGGGGGTGGTTATTTTACACTAAGATTTGCTGAAATAGTAGGTGAGAAAGGCAAAGTTTATGCTGTTGATACAAATCCAGGATTTTTACAATTTATCAAAAGTAAAGGCAAGGAAAAAGGGTTGAACAATATAGTTACAGTTTTAATCAAAGATAAACTGGATTTACCTGAAGAAAGCTTGGACTTCATATTCATGCGCAATGTCACCCACCATATACCAGATCGTGTGAAATATTTTAAGGATGTAAAAAAGTTTTTGAAACCTCATGGCAAGATAATCATAATAGAGTATAGAAAAGGCAGACCTTTTACTTTTCGTGGGATGTTTGGCCATTATATCCCTAAGAAAACCATCATGCAAGAAATGAAAGAAGCAGGATATAAACTGGAAAAAGAATTTGATTTTTTACCAGAACAACATTTCACAATTTATAAGGCAATAGATTGATTTATAAAAGGGGGCAGTAAAACAGAGGAAGATAAAAGACAAATAACAACGAGATCAGCTCTCAACATTTGACATTAGGAAAAAAGTAAATACATTCTCTCTCCTTTGGCAAAACTTAGATGTTGTGGTATTATTAATTTGAAACAAGCCAGCAGAGAGGGTAAAAGATGAAAACTATCCTTTGTTACGGAGATTCCAATACCTGGGGCTACAATCCTTTAACTAAAGAGAGATATTCCAGGGAGGAAAGATGGACGGGTATCTTGCAAAAAGAACTGGGAGAAGATTATGAGGTAATTGAAGAAGGGTTAAATGGAAGAACTACGGTCTGGGATGACCCAATTGAGGGTCATAAAAATGGCAAGGAATATCTTATCCCCTGCCTTGAATCTCACCGTCCGGTTGACCTTGTCATAATAATGCTTGGAACCAATGACCTGAAAAAAAGATTTTCTCTTTCTGCCTTTGAGATTGCCAATGGAGCTAAGGTTCTTGTAAATATCGTTCAAAAAAGCAAAGCAGGCCCAGGAGAAATAGCACCAAAAGTTCTCTTAATGGCTCCCCCACCTGTGGGGAAACTAACAGAACTTGCAGAGGAATTTGAAGGAGCAGAGGAGAAATCAAAAAAATTTTCCTATCATTTTAAACGAGTTGCCACTGAATGTGGCTGTGAATTTCTGGATACCTCTAAAATAATTGTGTCCAGCGATATAGATGGAATTCACTTTGAAGTCCAGGAACATAAAAAATTAGGTCATGCTGTTGCCAGAATGGTAAGGAAAATCCTGGAATAGTGTATTCTTATTCTATTTTCTCTCCTCTTCAAACCGGTCTTTAATAAAAAGAACCACCCTGTGAAAAGACTTTGCTAAAGATAACCTGTCTATTGCAAAGGCAAAAAATGCTATCCCCACCAGAACAAAAACAATACCAAGGACTCTGGAAAACTGGTAGAGCATCTTCACCTCAGAGAGGATAAAGTTCTGATGAATAAAAAAGGGAGCCTTTTGGGCGACAGCTAACCTGCCCACATAAAAGTACACACCTATTCCTGCTGGTATTAAAACTAACCCCGCAGCAATTATAAGCCACAACACCACTATTTCTGCCCTGTACCATTTTAGCTGCTTTCTGATTATTTTTTCTATAGAGTATTTGGGCATTTTTTGTTTATTAGATATTTTTTGTTAGTTTTTTAACTCAAGGCTCTACTTGCAAAAACATCGATGATCTTTTTCGCTATTTCCACTTTAGCCGACGTAAATGTTTTTTTGCCCTTTTCAGATTTTATCTTGTGACATAAAACAGATTTTGCAATTTTTATCTTTCCAGCACATGCAGGAGAGAATCTTCACTTTTAAATTAAGCTGAAACTCATCCGCCCAAATTTGAAAATCTATCTGGCAAATGTCATTTGGCAAAACATATTCTCTTTGAGACCTCTTGATTATCTCAAACCAGGGACATTTTTTAATCAAGAGAGTCAAATCCTCATCATTTTTTAGTTTTATCTCATACTGATAATCCTCGGCTTCAAGCTTTACTTTTATCCCGCGGATAAAATTCTGAAGATTATCTTCATTAAGATTAAGAAGTTTTTTTACCTGCCTTGCCTGTATCTTGGGAAGCACCCTCCAGACATCTTCATCGATTTTTAGTGCTTTCTTTAAAGGAAAGCGCTTTTCCACCATTATAAACCACAGACCATCAAGAGCAAAGTAGGACCTTTTAAAATACAAAGTTTTAATCTTATCAAAGTTTTCCATAGCTTCCCTATTTTTATACATCTTCACAGCTTGTCAAATTTCCATCACAGATCTTAACTTAAGGCTTTATTGTAAGAGGGTTAACTCTTGGAAGTGTTAAGGAGTAATACCGCGCTAAGGAAGGGGAAAAATTTTACTTTCAAAAACTCCACTTATGCTGTTCCACCCACCTCTTCCAAAAGGCTTTACCCACATTCTGTATTTAAGAGAGTATTCTGTCCTCTCGCCA
>JAGHCI010000102.1:0-8022 GCA_021160545.1 Candidatus Aerophobota bacterium
CCGCATATCTCATTTTTAAAGGAAGAACCCCTAAAAGAACTTTATCTTTTGGATAGTATCTGTTTATGAGAATCTCATAACTTATAAGAATATACTCATCTTTAAAGTCACCTATCTTTTTTTCTCCAATAACAGGCTGTATAAAAAGACCGTCAACTTCTTCTAAAGCAGTTTTTTGTAAAAATTCATGGCCCCTGTGAGGAACATTTCTTGTTTGAAAAGAAGCTATCTTTTTCCAACCTCTTTGCCCAAAAATCTTTCTTACCTCACGAGGAGAAAAATTATACTCTGGAAAGAGATACCGGTCATCGTCCAGGAGTTTAATATCCCCTCCCACTAAGAATTCTCCCATTTTGTACACATCCTGCACCCCAGGGTGACTTTTGTCTTTGGTGCCAAATACATTCTGAGCAAGAAAATCTTTATTATATGAGTAAATTTTAATATTCTCGAGGAGAGCGACAGGTTCCCCGAAAGAATTTGTTAGAAGAATATCTTTTTCATTTTTTATTCTCTTTCGGTCCTCCTCAGATATATCAAGAACTATTGGTATAGGCCAAACTGTTCCATCGGATAGCCTCATCTCACTTACGACTTTTTCAAAATCATCTTCTCTTAAAAAGCCTTTTAAAGGGGAGTAAACACCTCTTGCTATGTTCTTGACATCCTTTATCTTTTCTTCGTTTAAAGTTAAGGTTTTAAATTCGTGTGCATTTTTTAAGATTTCCTGTTTTTCTTTTAAAGAGGCTATTCTTTCCACCAGCTTTCCACCATGAGATAACATTTGTCCCTCCCTTAGGTATTTGTTTTTGAAAAGAAGTCAGTTCTTTAGTGTTTGACATTTCTTCTTTTAAACTTTTATAATTAAGGAGAATAACTCTTGTTCACGGTCTTGAAGAAATAGAAAAGGGATAGTAGAGTAAATTCTAATCCTTGTATTAACGCATCTTCTCGAACTCTTCTATTGTAATTCCTGCATCTTTAAGGATCTTCCGCAAGGTCCCTTTAGCCACATCCTTCCCCGGATGAATAGGCACAGTCGTCCATCGGCCATCAGGATGGCGATATATAGCATGACTTCCACTTTGACGAATCAGACAAAAGCCTTTTTTCTCTAATACACGCATCACCTCCGCAGGCTTGGCAGGATGGAGCTTAGACATCGATCTCAACCTTGTCAATCGCAGTCTCGATGGGTATGGGCTCACCAACCTCACGCCGAGCCTCGATATGTAAACGAATTGCGTCCCTAATGTTCTCCACTGCTTCCTCATAGGTGTCGCCCTGACTGTAACAGCCCTGAAGTGCCGGGCACGAGGCGATGTAAATTTCATCCTCGTCTCGTTCAACTACAATGGTAAATCGATAAGTTGTCATGTTCCCACCTCCTGTATCAATCATGCATTATAAACTCTTTATAGATTAAGAAATGGCATCAGCTCTTTGACATCTGGCATTTCTTCTTTTAAATTTATCTTAAGAGGGAAAGCTTTTGGAAATTTTAAATGCTTGATTTCAAGACCTGACCCCATAGCTAACTTCTTCCAACGCCTTTATAGTTAAAACCCATCTTCCTCATTTTTTCAGGATCAAGAAGATTCACCCCATCAACAATAAAGGGGTTTTTAAGATTTTTCTTTACCCTGTCAAAGTTAAGCTTTTTAAATTCCTCCCATCCTGTAAGAATAAGAAGAAGATCAGATCCTTGTGCAACAGCATAGGGGTCTTCTTTAAGTTCAACCTCCTCCAGAGATTTTTTTGCCTCTTCCATCCCCTGGGGGTCATAGGCTTTTATTCTGGCACCTTCTTTTTGCATAAGCTCTATTATCTTCAGGGAGAGAGAATTTCTAACATCACTTGTGCCCGGTTTAAATGTGAGACCGAGCACGCCAATTTTTCTCTCGTATAGAGGCTCCCCCAGAAACTCTTTTATTTTATAAACAATGGTTCTTATCTGATGTTCGTTTTTCTCAAGTATCGCTTTTAAAAAACCTGCCTCATAACCCTTGTCTTCTGCTATTTTAATAAGTGCTTTTAAGTCTTTAATAAGGCATGGTCCCCCAAACCCTATCCCGGCATTTAAGTACCCCTCCCCTATCCTTCTGTCATAACCCATTCCTCTTGCAACTTCAACCACATCTGCCCCCACCCTTTCACAGATGTTTGCTATTTCGTTGATAAAAGATATGCGACAGGCAAGAAAGGTATTTGATGCATACTTTATCATCTGAGCTGCAGCAGGGGAGGTATGAAGAACGGGAGCACCAAGTGGAGCAAAAATCCCCTCCAGAACTTTCCCCACCTTAAGACTATCACATCCTATGACAACTCTCGAGGGGTGGAAGAAATCATAAACCGCATTCCCTTCCCGCAAAAACTCAGGTGTTGAGGCAATGTCAAAGTCTTTTCCCTTTATCTTTCCTCTTTTCTCCAAAATCTCTGTGACAAGCTCCAAAGTGCCCACAGGAACTGTGCTCTTTATTGCAATTATCTTGTAACCTGAAATTAAAGAGGAAAGGTCTTCTGCCACCTTTATAACATAGGAAAGGTCTGCCTCACCTGTTTCCTTTGAAGGTGTTCCAACAGCTATGAATATAATCTCAGAATCGACAATACCTTCTCCAAGAGAGGTGGTGAAAAAAAGTCTTTCCTTTTCAACATTCCTCTTGATAAGCTCCTCAAGTCCCTCCTCAAAAAAAGGAGCCTTCCCCCTCTTAAGTTTTTCAATTTTCCCCTCATCAACATCAACACAAACTACCCTGTTGCCAAGCTCGGCAAGTCCTGCCCCTGTTACAAGCCCTACATACCCTGTCCCAACCATACATATATTTTTCATTTTTTATAAATCTCCTTTATCCATAAAATCTCTTTCTCAAGACCTCCCTCAATTTTGACTTTTGGTCTGTAATTCAGGATTTTTTTTGCTTTTTTAATATCTGCCAAGGTATCCTGCAAATCTCCCTTTTGGGAATCTTTCTTTTTAACTTTAGCCTTTTTGCCAAGTAGCTTTTCAATTAATCTTAAAGCATCAATAAGATTTATTCTTTCTCCACCCCCTATGTTAAAAATCTCCCCTGGAGGAGAGTCTAAGGAGAGAATATTTGCCTCAACCACATCATCAACATAAGTGAAATCCCTTGTCTGGCTTCCATCTCCGTAAATTTCAATCTCTTCATCAAAAATTATACCTTTTATAAATTTGTGAAAAGCCATATCCGGTCTCTGGCGAGGACCATAGACAGTGAAATACCTTAAAGAAACTGTCGGAACGCCAAAATTTTTAAAGTAAAGATAACAGAGATTCTCCCCTGCAAGCTTTGAAACACCGTAAGGTGAAAAGGGCTTTGCTGGTGAGTTTTCCTTAAAAGGTAAAGATTTTACCTCTCCATACACAGATGAACTTGATGCATAGATAAATTTTCCCACCCCCTTTTCTTTTGCAAATTCAAGCAATTTCTGGGTCGCCAGAATATTGTTTTTTGTGTAAACTTCAAAATCTTTTCCCCAGCTTTTTCTAACTCCAGCCTGTGCTGCCTGGTGAAATATATAGTCAACACTTTTTAGCTGAGGTAGATTAAAGAAGTCCTCACTTAAGATGTTTTTTTCAAAAAATGTAAAATTTTTGCATTTCAAAAGACTTTCAATATTTTTTTTCTTAATCCATCTTGGATAATAGTCTTCAAAGGAGTCCACCCCAACAACCTCAAACCCCTCTCTCACAAGTCTCTCTGCAAGGTGAGAGCCTATAAATCCTGCAACTCCTGTAACAAGGGCTTTTCTCATTCCTCTTCTCTTACCTGTTCTATTTTTTCCGCCTCTTCTATAAGCATTATGGGGATACCATCTCTTACAGGATAAGAAAGCCTGCACCTTTTACAGATAAGGCTTTCCTTTCCTTCCTTTACTTTATATTCAAGTTCACCTTTACACTTTGGGCAGGCAAGAATTTCAAGAAGCTCTTTTTTAAGTCCCATTTTTATCTCCTGCAGTTTAATCTTAAAATCTTATATCAAGGATTTTCCCTTCTTTCAGGGATTTTTGTGCTACTTCAAGCACTCTCACAATGTGAAGTCCTTCCTTACCATCTGTTAGAGGCGTTTTATTCTCCTCAATACAGTTTATAAAATGCAGACATTCCTCTTTTAAAGGCTGCTTTTTTTCAACTTCAACTATTTCCTCCTCCCCCTTTTTTACCTCAAAAAAAGTCCCCTTTTTGTTTTTCTTCTTTAAAATTTCTCCCCTGTAGATTTTTAAACTGGATAAAACCTCATCAAAAACAATTGTTCCTTTTTCACATACAACCTCTGTTATCCTTTTCTTTTCAGCATTTAGCCAGCTTGTATAAATGTGGGAAAAAATATCATTCTCAAAAAAGAGATTTAAAGATACAACTTCTTCTATACCCTTTTCTTTCTGCAGAAAACTTTTGCCAAAAGCTGCCACTTTTTCAGGATACATCCCAAGAAGATAAATTACAAGGTAAACATCATGAACCCCAAGACACCACATAACGTTTTCCACCTCTCTTATCCTGCCAAGTCCAAGTCTTTGAGAGTTAATGTAAAGAACCTTGCCGAGCTTTTCTTCCTCAATTATGCTTTTCATTTTTAAGACAGCAGGATGGTATTTTAAAAGATGTCCCACCATAAGCTTTTTTTTACTTTTCTGAGCAAGATTTAAAAGAACCTCTGCTTCTTCACTTTTTAAGGTTAAAGGCTTTTCTATAAGGACATTTTTCCCTGCTTCAAGAGCCTTTTTTCCAATTTCAAAGTGAGTTGCAGCAGGAGTTGCAACAACAACTGCATCAATCCTTTTATCTTTTAAAATCTCGTTAAAATCTGAGGTTACCTCAATCTGGGGAAAGTTTTCCTTAACCCACGCAAGCGCCCTTTCATCCTGATCATAACAAAAGGCAAGATTTGCGTCTTCAATTTCGTAAAAATTTTTTACAAAGTTTCTTCCCCATACTCCTACCCCACATACAGCAACACTTACCATTTTTTAACCCCTTTTATTCTGTTAGTTTTTCCACAAGGTCAATAAAGTTTTTTTTCTCCTTGTTATCCCTGTAGCCCTTTTCTGTGGATAAGATAATCCAGTCTTTTTCCTCTTTTTTTATTTCATCCTTTTTATTTTTTCTTTTGTAATTTATATCTTTAAAATTAAGAGCTTTTAAACTCATCTCCACAAGATCTGCAAGTTCTCCACCTCCCAGAATTATAAAATTTTTTCTGCCCTTTGCATACTCTTCAAGCACAAGAGACTGAATTTTCTTTTTCATCTTCTTTAAAGAGGAAAGAGTATTGAGAAAATATCTGTAGGATCTTTTTGCTTTCTCAGAAAATCCTTTGGGGGTAAGGACATATTCAAGGCTTCTTTTGTTCATCCCCTTTACTTTTATATACCCCTTTCTTGCAAGCCTTTTCAAGCTAATATTCACCATTCCAAGAGAAATCCCCGCTCTTTTTGAAAGTTCCCTTTGAGTTATACCCTTTTCCCGGGCGATTTCTTCTATGATTTTTAGCTCTTTTTCTGTTATATCTTCATCTTTTATGTCTTTTTGCCTGTTCATTTTTTTCGCTTTTCAATTTGCTCTGATTTTTCATTTCCAAAATCTTATGTTCAACTTGTGAACATTATAAAATATCCTGACAAACTGTCAAAAAAAGAAGAAAAAAAGAATTTTTGTTGACAAGCCTTTTATATTTGGTAATCTTTGAATGGGAGGTTTTTATTATGGATACAAGAGAACTTAAAAACTGGGCAAGAGCCCTACAGGCAGAAGAGGCAGAATCTCTCCTGCAAAAGGCAATTGAAAAACTCCAGGAGGAAAAAGAAAAAGGAGGTTATCCAGGAGAATTCACAGTAAAAGGAGGTCTTGTTGAACTTTTACCAGAGGGGAAAGTAGTTGTGGTTGGGGATATTCACGGGGACCTTGAAAGTCTTTGCACCATACTTGAGAAAAGCTCTTTTTTAAAAAGAGTGGA
This sequence comes from Candidatus Aerophobota bacterium, assembly GCA_021160545.1. GTDB lineage: Bacteria > Aerophobota > Aerophobia > Aerophobales > B3-G15 > CBFDTW01. The sequence continues at coordinate 5,988 of JAGHCI010000102.1, forward strand.
AAAAGAAAAAATACATCTTGTTTTTCTTGGAGATTATGGGGATAGAGGAGAGGAGACCTGTGAGGTCTGGTGGACTGTTTTAAAGCTTAAATTAATCTTCCCAGAAAAAGTCATTACCTTAAGGGGGAACCACGAACCTCCTCAGGGACTTGGAGTTTACCCCTTTGATCTTCCCTATTTTTTAATGGCAAGGTATGCTGATAAAGGAAAAAAACTTTATGATTTTTTCCCCACTCTTTTTAATCTTCTTCCCCACACCCTTATTGTAAAAGGGAAATACCTTATGCTCCATGGAGGCCTTCCAGAAAAGATAACCTCAATTGAAGATATAGAAAAAGCCTGCGATACTCATCCTGCAACCTCTTATCTTGAAGAAATACTCTGGAGTGACCCGGGAGAGGGAGAGGGGTGTTTTTCTTCTCCAAGAGGAGCGGGAAAAATCTTTGGGGAAGATGTATCAGAGAAAATCCTGAATCTTCTTGGGGTGAGAACTCTCATTCGCAGTCATGAGCCCTGTGAGGGAACAATGGTTTTACACAAGGGAAGGGTTTTAACCTTGTTTTCCCGTAAGGGTGAGCCTTATTACAATAAAAAAGCAGCTTTTCTTGAGATAGATCTTTCAGCTTCTGTCAGGGATGCAAAAGACCTCTCTGAAGAGATGGCACATTATTTTTGAATTTAAACTCAGCTTGCCTCTACCTTCCTTTTTTGCTAAACTATACTTGAAAAAATAAAAAAAGGGGGAAAATGAGTTATTTACAGCTTATAGAAGATATAAGAAGGCTTCCTCAACCCAAGGTTTACAAGAATTCAACAGAGGTTTGCAGGATAAAGGGTGTATCTCTTAACCTGTGGGATGTCATAACAGCAGCCTGCATAGCAAGACTTAACATTCTTCTTGTAGGAGAAAAAGGAGAAGGGAAAACTCAGCTTGCAGTAGAGGTGAACAATACCTACTTTGGTGGAAAAGGAACCTTTATAAGAGCGCATCCTGACCTGAAGACAAAGGATATATACACCGCACTAAATCTTGAAAAACTTTCCTCAGGAAAAGGAAGCACCCGTGATGCCCTTGAGGTTCTGGAGGCAGCAAGAAATCCTTTGACCATACTTGACGAGATAAACAGAGTTCCCCAGATTACCCAGAATCAGGTTCTCTCAATTCTTGATGGTTATATAAATCTTCCAGAAAAAAACGAGCAGGTTTTCTTTGGTGTGGATGGCTTTCACATAAGCATTGCAACCGCTAACATAGGAAGAAGTTATTCCGGGACTTTCCCCTTTGATCCTGCTTATCTTGATCGCTCGCATCTTATTATAAATGTGGACAACTTCCCCCCCACAACAGCTGATCTTATAAAGATTCAGCAACAGGATATAAATCCTGGAGTAGAGATGTCAGAGAGGGAAGATCACACACACCTTATAGTCAAAATCTGGAAAAGATTATCCAACATAAGCCTTTCTCTTGATGGACTTATAACAGACCTTTATCTTAAAAAAGGACTTGATTTTTGTTCAAGGTCCCCCACAAAAAGAAAAAGCACAGTGAAAGATGATATACCAAATATGTGTCAGGGTTGTTTTTCTGAAGAGGAGAACGAACTTGGAGATATCTGTGGGTACATTATCCCCACAAGCACCCGTTCCTTTAAAGCCTACAAAACGCTTGCCATTTCCCTCTGTGCTGTTGCCGATGCAAAATCAGAAGTTCCCTCCCCTGCCCTGCCAGGATACGGAGAACTCCTTGAAGCATTTCGTGTGACCTCACCTTACTCTGGAATTTTAGATTTTGCCTGGGTGAGAAGGGAACACCATGGCAATCCCTATCTTGCTGTGAACCAGGTTTATCACAGGATAAAATCCATTATAGAAGAAAAGGCACCCTATATTAAAAAAGCTTTCCATGATGCTATCCGGGCAAAACTAACACGTGAAACAATTGAAACTCTTGGAAGTGAATGGCTATGGCTGGAAGAAATTTTAAACGAGGTAAACCTTATAGCAAAAAACTCCTCTCAGGACCTTGTGGAAG
>JAGHCI010000185.1:0-3977 GCA_021160545.1 Candidatus Aerophobota bacterium
CTATGGGTGTAAGTTCAACTTCCTTATAAAAAGTCTGAACTCTGTAGCCAATTATTCCCTTTGCCGGGCCAAGGTAGATTGATGCTTCCCTACCTGGAGGAATTTGACCAAGCTCTCTCTCGCCAAGATAAACCTTCCTTCCCCCGGAGGTGGTTTTATAGAGGTAGAGTTTGCCCTCAGGAAAAAAAACACCAGAAGGATTTTTAAAGTGAAGCTCTTCTCTTACCTCATCACCGTATTTTTCTCCATCAAAAAAATACACCTTTTCTGTTGAAATCTTTGGAAAGGAAAAAAGAAAGAATGTTTTCACCTCATCCTGTGGAAGATTAACTTCTTTTGTGAGAAAATAAATAATCCTCTCGTTATCTTCTTCAACTTTCACATTACACTCAGGAGGAAAACCTGCCTGAGTTTGTTGAGTATTATCTTTTTCCATATTTTGGAAAAACTCAATCGGACTTAAAAAACCAAGTTCACAAAGAGCAAAGTCTCCTCCATCCCTGTTTTCTACTGTAAGAAAGCAGGTAAAGGAGAAGCTTTTCTCCTCAGAGTCTAAATTTATCTTATAATTTACACTCCAGCTTATACCCTTTGTAAGATAACTAACATCAAGGTAAGTTGTGTCTTCAATGGCAGAATTTACCTTCCAGACCAAAACAGAAGGAGGTACAATCTTCTGCTCCAGAACCTGGCACCCTTCAATCTCAGGATAAACAGATTCCACAACAACTCCTTTACCCACAGGGCCAAATGTAACAAGATTCTCCCCTTTTGCTAAGGTGATCTCTTTCTTACATCTAACAAGAGAAAAGTCTTTATCAACAAGTAAAACAGAGGTCTTTTCTGCTAAAGCGAAACTCTGGATGAAAAGCAGAGCTAATAAAATAAAAAAAATTCTCGTTTTAAAATTTACCATTTTATCACCATTGAGGCCCAGGTTAGTCCCCCTCCAAAGGAGGCAAGTAAGATCTTGTCACCCTTTTTTATTTTTCTCTCCTCCAGAGCCTGATCTAAAGCAACAGCTATAGAAGCGGCAGACATATTTCCGCATTCGTGTAAGTTCACATAAACTTTTTCCATCGGAAGATTAATCCTTTTTGCTACAGCCCGAATAATCCTTATATTAGCCTGGTGGGGGATAAAGAAGTCCACATCATCGTAAGTTAATCCTCCCATCTCAAGTGCTTTATCTACTGCTTCAATCATTACCTTGACTGCTCTTTTAAAAAGCTCATTTCCTCTCATTTTCATATAATGCTGACGATTCTTGACAGTTTCAATACTTGCTGGCATCCTTGATCCTCCTGCAGGAACTCCCACAAGTTCAGCTCCTCCTCCATCTGCACCAAGGTGAATTGAAACTATCCCCTCCTCCCCAGAGGAAGGACCAAGGATAGCAGCTCCTGCTCCATCAGCAAATATGACGCAGGTATTCCTGTCCTGCCAGTCAATGATTTTGGACAAAGTTTCACTTGCAACAACAAGAATCCTCTCATAAGTTCCATTGGCTATAAACTGACTTGCAATAGAAATTCCGTATAAGAATCCAGAGCAGGCTGCCTCAAGGTCAAAAGCAGGAACTCTTCTTGCTCCCAACCTGTCCTGAAGGATACAGGCAGTTGCTGGAAAAAGCATATCCGGAGTGATAGTGGCAACAATAATCATATCAAGGTCTTCTGGCGAGAGATTTGCCTTTTCCAGAGCTTTTATAGATGCAAAATAAGCAAGGTCAGAGGCTGCTTCTTCTTTTTTTGCGATATGCCTTCTCTTAATTCCTGTCCTTGTGGAAATCCACTCATCAGAGGTATCAACCATTTTCTCAAGATCCTCATTGGTTATAACTTTCTCGGGTATATATGAGCCTGTGCTTATTATCTTAACTTTTCTGTTTTTCATTTTCCTGCCTTTTTTTTATTTCTTTCAGTGCATTTTCTATTAGTTTGTTAATACCCAGTTTGTGGAAGTTATAACTTGTTATTATTGCATTTTTTATAGCTTTACTGCAGGATGCTCCATGAGCAACCACACACACTCCATTCACTCCTAAAAGAGGAACTCCGCCATACTCAGCATAATCTAAAGTTTCTCTGATTTTTTTGAATAAATCCCCGGCAACAAAATGACCTACACCAGAGGAATTTTTCTTAATTTCCTTATCCAAAAGAGAAATCGTTGTTGCAGCAAATTCCTCTGCGAATTTAAGCAAGATATTCCCCACAAAACCATCACACTCGACAACCTCTGCTTTTCCACTTGTCACATCTTTCCCTTCGATGTTTCCAATAAAATTCAGGGGAGATTTTTTAAGTATTTTAAAAGCTTCAACTACAACCTCGTTTCCCTTATTTTCCTCTGAACCTATATTTAAAAGAGCAACCTTTGGATTTTTTATTTTTAAAACCTTATGTGCATATATATTGCCTAACAATGCAAATTGAAAAAGATGAACAGGCTTACAATCAACATTGGCACCTACATCCGTTATAACTACCTTTTTCCCATCTATCGTGGGGAAAGTCGCTGCAAGACAGGGGCGGACAACTCCCTCCAGTTTCCCAAGCTTAATAAGGCTTGTAGCCATTACTGCTCCGGTATTCCCCGCACTCACAAAGGCATCTGCCTTTCCTTTTTTAACAAGTTCAACCCCCACAGAGATAGAGGAATTCCTTTTTTCTTTAAGAGGAGCAAGAGCTGAATCATCCATACTCACAACCTCTGGTGCCGGAAATATAGAAAAAGGAATCTTCTTTATACTTCTTTTCTTAATTTCTTTCTGAATTTCCTCGCTTTTACCTATTAGAATTATCTGAATGTCAGGATTTTCTTTCAGTGCTGCAAAAGAAGCATCAATTACCGTCCCAATACCTTTTTCAGCACCCATAGCATCTAAGGCTACTTTCATTTTACACTTTACTACTTTTCTTTTTTACCTGCTTTTGCAACTACCTCCCCTTTGTAATAGCCACATGCAGGACAGGCAAAATGAGGAAGTTTCGGGCTATTGCACTGGGGACAAAATGTAATCGTAGGAGGTTTGAGTTTTTGATGTGCCTGTCTATTTTTCTTTCTTGAGTAACTTGTTTTTTTCTTCGGGACCCCCATTTATTCCTCCTTTGAGATTTTTATTCTTGCATCAATCACCACTCCACCTTTTTCCCATACTACAAGAGGATTGGCCTCTATCTCTTCTATCCAGGGGATATCTCCAAGAAGTTGAGATAACCTGAGTAAAGATTCTTTAACCAGTTCAATATCGTATGGTGGCTCATCCCTAAATCCCTGCAGAAGTTTTGAAGCTATACGAGTTTCTTTTATCATACAATCTACTTTGGAAGGAGTAAGAGGGGCAAGTTTTGTGGAAAAATCACGAAACAGCTCCACATATTTTCCTCCCATACCAAACCTTACAAGATGACCAAAGCTTATATCACTTATTGCTCCGATAAGAATTTCCCTTCCCTCTTTAGCCATGGGTTGAATACTGACACCCTCTATTTTATCTTCTTTTCCAAGGAATTTTTTAGCATTTTCCACTATCTCAGAAAAAACGCGAGGAACATCTTCAACTCTCACACCAACCCTTACCCCACCCACATCGGATTTGTGAATTATTGCGGGAGACTCTATTTTCATAACTACGCAATCTCCAAACTTTCTTGCTATTTCCAAAGCCTCCCGAGCATCTTTCGCAAGATAACTTTCCACCACAGGTATACCGTAGGCTTTCATTACCTCAAGAGCTTTATTTCCTCCTATATTAAAATATCCTTTTTCCCTTTGTTCAATAAGGATTTTCTGTGCTTTTTCTTTATCAATTGAAAAAGTAAAAACTTCCTCTCTCCTTCTATCTTTTATCCTGGCATAATCCATCATGCTTTTTAAAACCTTCACCGCAGACTCAGGATCTTTGTAATTGGGAATCCCTGCCTCATGGAGAACTGGAATAGCAGGATTCACTATCTCTCCTCCCATAAAGC
>JAGHCI010000159.1:0-3065 GCA_021160545.1 Candidatus Aerophobota bacterium
AAGAAGAGTAGAAATGACAAACGGAAAAGAGTATCTAACAGAGGTGTCAAAAAAACAGAGAACTCTCTTTGAAAAATTTGAAGTCCCAGTTCCAGTAGGAACATAGTTATTAAAATGTGAGGATTTTGGGAAAATAAGTGGAAAATAAGCGAAGTAAACATCGTTCAGACCAGAGATTCAAAAGGAACAAAATATAAGATGTGGCCATAAAAAGTCTTATCTTCTCCAGAGGTCTCTGTCAAGGTAGCGATACTGCAAGGCCTCAGATACATGGTGGGAGCATATTTTCTCCTCTCCCTCAAGATCTGCAATTGTCCTTGCAACCTTTAGAATGCGATGATAGGCTCTTGCAGAAAGGCCAAGCTCTGTTAAGGCAGAGGAAAGAAGCTTTTCTGCCTCTTTCTGTAGGGGACAAAATCTTTTAATGTGACGGGTTGTCATCTGAGCATTGCAAAATATCTTTGCTCTTTTAAAACGGGAAAGCTGAATTTTTCTTGCTCTGTTAACTCTTTCTCTAATAGAAGAAGAGGACTCCGCATCACAATCTTTAAGAAGCTCCTCTTTTCTTACAGCCTGCACCTGAATGTGAATATCAATTCTATCAAGAAGAGGACCTGATATTTTGTTAAGGTGCTTTTGTATCTCATAAGGAGTGCAGCTGCACTCTCTTGTAGGATCCCCAAAATAACCACAGGGACAGGGATTCATAGCAGCAACCAGCATAAATCTTGCAGGATAGGTAATAGAGGTTAAAGCACGTGAAATCGTAACCACACCATCCTCAAGAGGTTGGCGCAAGGATTCAAGAACATTTCTTGGAAATTCTGATAACTCATCCATGAAAAGAACCCCGTTATGGGAAAGTGAGACCTCACCAGGTCTGGGAATCCTTCCCCCTCCAATCAACCCTGCCTCAGATATTGTATGATGAGGAGAGCGAAAGGGACGTCTTGTTACAAGAGGCTGGCTGGAAGATAAAAGCCCTGCAACAGAGTGGATTTTGGTAGTTTGAATTGCCTCCTCCAGAGTTAAATCTGGCAGGATAGACGGTATCCTTCTTGCAAGCATAGTTTTCCCAGCACCCGGAGGACCAATCATAATAACATTATGCCCTCCTGCTGCTGCAACTTCAAGTGCTCTTTTCACGTAGTTTTGTCCTTTAACCTCGGAAAAATCCTCTTCATAACAATTGGCAGTTGCAAAAATTTGGGATACATCACACTTAAATGGGGAGATTTTTACACTTCCGGTGAGAAAACAAAAAACCTCATACAAGCTCTTAACTGGATATATATCCACTCCCTCCACAACTGCCGCCTCTTTTGCATTTTCCTCCGGAAGGATAAAGGCTTTTATTCCTCTTTCTTTTGCCTCAAGCACAATGGGCAAGATACCATTTACTCTTCTAACCATTCCATCAAGAGAAAGCTCCCCCAGTACTGCATAATTTTTTAGCTCCTCCTCCTTCAAAATATCCTGAGCTCTGAGAATGCCAAGAGCAATGGGAAGGTCAAATAAAGAGCCCTCTTTTTTCACGTCAGCAGGAGCAAGATTTACAGTTATTCTTCTTGAGGGGAAAGGGAACTGTGAATTTTTTATGGCAGATATTACTCTTTCTTTTGCCTCTCTAACCGAAGGATCAGGAAGACCTACTATATGAAAAGAAGGAAGACCTGAGGATATGTCAACCTCCACTTTTACAGGGAAGGCCTCTATTCCCAGAAGAGAGAAAGTATTTACCTTGGCCAGCAAAATAAAACTTCCTCTTCTCTATCTTCTCTATATAGATAGTTCCAATATAGTCCAATACCCGCTCTCTGTCAAGAGTCGCATCAAGTCATCCTCTTAAACTCAATCATTTTTCCCACTTAACAGAACCTTTCTAAGCTCCTCTTCCTCCAGTACTTCTTTTTCCAAAAGAAGGGAGGAGAGCTTATGCAGCTTGTCCTTGTTCTGCTCAAGTATATCTTTTGTTTTCTGATAAGCATCTTTTATTATCCTCTTTACCTCCTCATCTATCTCCACGGCTGTTTTTTCACTGTAATCCTGCCTGCTAACAAATCCATCTGTTTTCAAAAATAAGGAACCCTGCTCTTTTGCGAAAGTTATTGGACCAAGATTCTCGCTCATCCCATAACTTACCACCATCCTTCGAGCAATATCAGTTGCCCTTTGAAGATCATTTTGAGCACCAGTTGATACTTCATTAAATACTATTTCTTCGGCTACTCTACCTCCAAGTAAGACACAAATTTTTTCAAAAAGCTCTTTTCTGGTCATAAGATACCTATCCTCTGTGGGAAGCTGCAAGGTATAGCCCAGAGCACTTATACCTCTTGGAATAATAGATATTCGATGGACTTTTTCAGCAGTAGGTAAAACTTCTGCCACTATAGCATGTCCTGACTCATGATAAGCTACAATTTCTCTTTCTTTTTTGTTTATTACACGATTTTTTTTCTCAAGTCCTGCCAGTATCCTATCAATAGCCTCTTCAAACTCCTTCATTCCAACCTCATGTTTTCCCTTTCTTGCTGCAAGAAGAGCAGCTTCATTAACCACATTGGCAAGATCAGCTCCCACAAAGCCCGCAGTTCTTCTTGCAATTATCTTTAAGTCAACATCTTTTCCCAGCTTCACCTTTCGGGTATGCACTTTTAAAATCTCTTCTCTACCCTTAATATCCGGTCTATCCACAAGAATCTGCCTGTCAAATCTTCCTGGTCTTAAAAGAGCAGGGTCTAAAATCTCGGGTCTGTTGGTTGCGGCCATAATTATAACACCTTTTCTCGGGTCAAAACCATCCATTTCAACAAGAAGCTGGTTTAAAGTCTGTTCTCTTTCATCATTAACTGAAGGACCAACGCCCCTTGCTTTGCCAACCGCATCAAGCTCATCAATAAAAACTATACAGGGAGCCTTTTGCATTGCTTGAGCAAAAAGGTCCCTTACTCTTGCAGCCCCCACTCCAACAAACATCTCCACAAAAGAGGAACCACTTATATAAAAGAAAGGAACCTTTGCTTCTCCAGCCACAGCTCTTGCAAGAAGTGTTTTTCCAGTAC
>JAGHCI010000147.1:0-7511 GCA_021160545.1 Candidatus Aerophobota bacterium
AAAAAAGAAGGCTCCCAGATAACCTTTGACATAGAGGTGCCAAAGGAGACAGTAAACCAGCTTTTCTCAAAAGCTTTTAAAAAGATAGTAAAGGATGTAGAGGTTCCTGGCTTTAGAAAAGGAAGAGTCCCCAGAAAAATATTTGAGCAAAAATACGGAAAAGAACCCATTGAAGAGGAGGCTACAAAACAGCTTTACGCTCTTGTCTATGAAAAAATTCTTAAAGAGGAAAACATAACTCCTATCACCTATCCCCGAATGGAGGTCTTAAAACTATCAGAAGATGAGGATGCGCTTTTAAAGGTAGAAGTTGTCACAAAACCTGAAGTAAAACTTGGAAATTACAAAGGAGTTAAAGTAAAAGGCAATAAGATAAAAGTAGAAGAAAAAGAAATAAAAGAGCAACTTGAAAGATTGCAAAAGATAAACGCTGAATATCCACCTCTTCTTGAAAACAGACCCACTCAAGAAGGAGACTGGCTTGCTCTTGAAATGAGACCTGCTTCTGGAGAAATACCTTATCTTCGGCAGGATACAGAAAGTATATGGTACAAGCTCGGCTCTGACCAGCTTCCTCCATCTTTTTACAGAGAACTTCTGGGGGCAAAAATAGGAGACGAAAAGCTAATAGAAACAACCATTCCTTCTGATCATCCAAGAAGAGAACTTGCAGGCAAGAAGATAAGACTTAACGTAAAGGTGAAAGACATAAGAAAGGAAAGGCTACCTGAATTAAACGATGAGTTTGCAAAGAAACTTAACTTTGAGAATATGCAAGCCCTAAAAGAAAGGATAAAAAAAGAACTGGAAAGTTTTAAAGGGAAAAGAGAAGAGGAAAGAATAAAAGCAGAAATCGTGGAGAAAATAGTTAAAAATTCTAAAGTGGACATTCCTCCTCTTCTTTTAGAAGAGGAAACGGAAGAAAAATTAAAAAATCTTGAAGAAGAATTAAGAAAAAAAGGAATAGACCTTGAATCTTATCTTAATCAGCAAAAGATGAGCAAAGAAAGCTTAGAAAAAATACTCAGAGAACAAGCTGAATTTGAACTGAAAACTCTCTTTGTTCTGGATAAAATTGCACATGAGGAAAAAATAGAAGTCTCGGATGAGGAGATAGATAAAAGACTTGAACTTGTAGTGCAGGGAGAGGATAAAAAAAACAAGGCAAAACTCCTGAAAGAGGAGCTTGCACGAAGAGGAAGACTTGGAAGTCTTATTCAGAGAATGAGAAACGAAAAAACCATTGATTTTCTTTACGAAAATGCAGAGGTTTCACCTAAGCCTCTTGTTTCTTCAAAATAAAGGAGGAAAAAATGGCTCTTATTCCCATAGTTGTGGAAAGAACAGCAAGAGGAGAGAGAGCCTATGATATATACTCTCGTCTGTTAAAAGATAGAATAATCTTCATAGGCTCTGCAATTGATGATGCAGTGGCAAATACTGTCATTGCCCAGATGCTATTTCTGGAAGTTCAGGATCCCAAAAAAGACATTTATCTCTACATCAACTCCCCAGGAGGACTTGTAACAGCAGGACTTGCAATATATGACACAATCCAGTACGTAAAACCTGATGTCTCTACAATTTGTGTGGGACAGGCTGCATCAGCAGCAGCTTTATTGCTTGCTGCAGGGACAAAAGGGAAAAGATTTGCCCTTCCCAATGCCAACATTCTTATACATCAGCCCATAGGTGGAGCAAGAGGACAGGCAGTTGATATCGGGATACAGGCAAAACAAATTTTAAGATTAAGAGATAGGATAAACGAGCTTCTTGTAAAACACACAGGTCAACCTAAGGAAAAAATAGAAAAGGACACAGACAGGGATTTCTATATGACCGCTCAAGAAGCTAAAGAATACGGGATAATAGACGAAGTAATAGAAAGAAGGAAATAGCAGAAAAACATAAAATGGAGAAAAAGACAGGCATAATACCTCACTGTTCTTTTTGTGGAAAGAGTCAATTTGAAGTAGAAAAACTCATTGCGGGAATAGAAGCTTACATATGTGACAGGTGCATATCCTACTGTAATCAGATTCTTCAGAAAGAAAGAGAAAAACAGGATCCTGTACCCCCCCATCTTGAGGTAAAGGACCTTCCCAAGCCAAAGCAAATTAAAAAGAAGCTTGATGAATGGGTAATTGGTCAGGAAAGGGCAAAAAAAGTTCTCTCTGTAGCTGTTTATAACCACTACAAGCGTATTCTGTCTAATGCAAAAGAAAAGGACACAGACGTTGAACTTGAAAAAAGCAACATTCTTCTAATTGGTCCTACAGGCTCAGGTAAGACTTTACTTGCAAGAAGCCTTGCAAAAATACTCAATCTTCCTCTCGTAATTGCCTCTGCTACCAACGTAACTGAGGCAGGATATGTTGGAGAGGACGTTGAAACTATACTTCTGCGGCTATTACAAAAAACCGATTTTAATATTCCTCTTGCTTCAAAGGGTATCGTCTATATAGATGAAATAGACAAAATTGCAAAAAAAAGCGGAGCAAATCCCTCAATTACAAGAGACGTCTCAGGAGAAGGGGTCCAACAGGCTCTCTTAAAAATACTTGAAGGAACAGTTGCTAACATACCTCCTCAGGGAGGAAGAAAACATCCTCATCAGCAATTCGTCCAGCTTGATACTACAAACATCCTTTTTATATGTGGAGGAGCTTTCCCGGGGCTGGAAGAAATAGTCCAGGAAAGAATTGGCAAAAAAGCAGTAGGATTTTCCTCCCCCAAGGAGCAGGAGCCAGAGAACATCCTTTCCCACCTCCACCCGGAAGATCTTGTTGAATATGGTTTTATCCCCGAGTTTGTAGGAAGGCTACCAGTTGTAGCTGTTCTTGAGCCTCTAAATTCTCATCAGCTAAAAAGAATCCTTATCGAACCTAAAAATGCAATAATAAGGCAATACCAAAAACTTTTCGAAATGGAGGGAATAAAACTTACCTTCACCGAAGAAGCTTTAGATGAAATAAGTAAACTAAGCCTTAAAAGAGAAGTGGGGGCAAGAGGACTCAGAGCTATCGTAGAGGAAATAATGCTTGAGGCAATGTATGACCTTCCCTCAATGGAGGATGTAAAAGAGTGCATAATTGATGGGGAGGTTGTAAAAGGGAAGAAAAAACCTGTAACCATAACTTGTAAAATGAGTGCCTGAATAAAAGGAGAGTCTTATGCAAAAAGGAGAAATTATTAAAATATCCGGCCCCCTCGTTGTGGCAAAAGGAATACCCGGGGCAAGAATGTTTGATGTCGTAAGAGTGGGAGAGGAAAGACTAATTGGAGAAATTCTTGAAATAAGAGGGGATTTTTCTTCAATCCAGGTTTATGAGGATACAAGTGGCTTAAAACCGGGTGAGCCTGTTGAGTCTCTTTACCATCCTCTCTCTGTAGAACTTGCTCCCGGACTTCTGGGAAATATCTACGACGGGATACAAAGGCCCCTTGACATAATAAGGGCACAGGGAGGAGATTTCATAACAAGAGGAATTGAAGTAGAAGCTATAGACAGAAAAAAGGAGTGGGAATTTGAACCAAGAGTAAAAGAAGGAGAGGTAGTTGAGGAAGGTGATATCCTGGGAGTTATCCAGGAAACAGAAATAATTGAGCATAGAATTCTTGTCCCCGTGGGCATAAGAGGAAAGATTAAAAAAATACACTCGGGAAAAGCCAGGGTAGAGGATGTCATCGCAATAATTGAAACTGACCAGAAAGAAGAAAAAGAGGTAAAAATGCTCCAAAGGTGGCCGGTAAGAAAGATGAGACCTTACAGAGAGCAACTTGAAGCAGAAGAACCTCTAATTACCGGTCAAAGAGTAATAGACACCTTTTTCCCTATTGCCAAAGGAGGGACTGCCTGTATACCAGGTCCTTTTGGAAGTGGAAAAACTGTGATTCAGCATCAACTTGCAAAGTGGGCCGATGCCCAGGTTATAGTATTTGTGGGATGTGGTGAAAGAGGAAATGAGATGACTGATGTATTAAGGGAGTTTCCAAAACTAAAAGACCCAAAAACCGGAAAACCCTTAATGCAAAGAACAATACTTATCGCCAATACCTCCAACATGCCCGTTGCAGCAAGAGAAGCCTCAATTTACACAGGAATTACTCTTGCAGAGTACTACAGGGATATGGGGTATAATGTTGCCCTCATGGCTGACTCAACTTCTCGCTGGGCAGAGGCTCTACGTGAGATGTCGGGAAGACTTGAAGAGATGCCTGGTGAGGAAGGATATCCTGCTTATCTTCCCTCCCGTCTTGCAGAGTTCTATGAAAGAGCAGGAAGAGTGATAACCCTGGGTAAAGAAAAAAGAATAGCTTCTCTTTCTGCAATAGGAGCAGTATCTCCTCCAGGAGGAGACCTTTCAGAGCCTGTTACCCAGGCCACCTTACGTATAGTGAGGGTTTTCTGGGCTCTTGTAGCAGAGCTTGCCTATCAAAGACATTTTCCTGCTATACACTGGCTGAGAAGCTACTCTCTTTACCTTGATAACCTAAAAAATTATTTTACAAAAAATATAGCTTCGGACTGGATGAAGTTAAGAGAAAAAGCCATGGCTCTTCTGCAAAAAGAGGATGAACTCCAGGAAACAGTAAGACTTGTGGGACTTGATGTTTTATCTGCCCAGGACAGAATAGCAATGGAAACGGCTCGCTCTATAAGAGAGGATTTTCTGCAACAATTTGCTTTCCATGAGGTTGACACCTACTCTCCTCTAAAAAAGCAATATCTTCTCTTGAAAGTAATACTTGAGTACTATGACTTATGCCTTGAAGCTCTTCAAAAAGGAGCCTCGCTTGAAAGACTCATCAATCTTCCTATAAGAGAAGAAATAGCAAGGGCAAAATACATACCCAACCAGGAGGCAGAGGAAAAAATAGAGAACCTCCGCCAGAGGCTAAAAGAGGAAATAAGAAAAGAGACAGAGAAAAAAGAAGAACTTGTGGAATAAAATTAAAAGAGGTAGATAATGGGTAAAGAATATACAAGGGTAAAGGAGTTAACAGGGCCTCTTATGCTTGTTGAAAATGTAAAAGATGTTGCTTTTGAGGAACTTGTAGAAATAGAGCTTCCAGACGGACAAAAAAGAAGAGGAAGGGTTCTTGAGGTCACCTCTGATACTGCCCTTGTTCAGTTATTTGAGCGAGCAACAGAACTTGGAGTAAAAAATGTAAAAGTGAAGTTTTTGGGGAAAGGAATACAGCTTGGAGTATCAGAAGATATGGTTGGAAGAGTATTTGACGGATGGGGAAGACCAAGGGACGGAGGAGCTCAAATAATTCCGGAAAAAAGACTTGACATAGGTGGGAAGCCCATAAATCCTGATGCAAGGGCATATCCAGAGGAATTCATTCAGACAGGAATATCTGCTATTGATGGTCTTAATACCCTTTCAAGAGGTCAAAAACTCCCTATATTCTCAGGATCAGGACTTCCTCACACACAGGTTGCCGCTCAAATTGCAAGACAGGCCAAAGTCCTGGGAAAAGAAGAGGAGTTTGCCGTTGTTTTTGCTGCTATGGGTATAACCTTTGAAGAGGCAAATTTTTTTATACAGGATTTTGAAAGATCAGGAGCTATAGAAAGAGCAGTGCTTTTTTTAAACCTGGCTGATGACCCTGTAATAGAGAGAATAGCAACCCCGAGAATGGCTCTCACCTGTGCCGAATACCTTGCTTTTGAAAGAGAAATGCACATTCTTGTCATCCTGACAGATATGACAAATTACGCAGAGGCTCTGCGTGAGCTTTCAGCAGCAAGAAGAGAGGTTCCAGGAAGAAGAGGATACCCTGGATATCTTTACACTGACCTTGCAACAATTTATGAAAGAGCAGGAAGAATAAAAGGTAAAAAAGGTTCTATAACACTTGTTCCCATTTTAACCATGCCTGATGATGATAAAACTCATCCCATTCCTGACCTTACAGGATACATAACAGAAGGACAGATAATACTTCAAAGAGACCTTCATCAAAAAGGAATCTATCCTCCCATAAATGTTCTTCCTTCTCTTTCTCGTCTTATGAACCAGGCTGTGGGAGAAGGAAAGACAAGAGAGGACCACAGAGAGCTTTCCAACCAGCTTTATGCTACCTATGCAAGAGGAATAGAAGTAAGAGAACTTGCCCTTGTTATGGGAGAGGCAACTTTATCTGATATGGACAGAAGATATCTGAAGTTTGCGGACGAATTTGAAAGAAGGTTTGTAAACCAGGGAGAATATGAGGAGAGGTCAGTGGAGGAAACACTTGACCTTGGATGGGAGCTTTTAAGCCTTATGCCAAAATCGGAACTAAAAAGAATAAGGGAGGAATATATTTCAAAATATGGGAAATGGAAGGAAAAAGTAAAAGTTTAAAAAGAAGAGGGAAAAGATGCCACGAGTAATTCAATTTAACCCCACCAGAATGGAACTTTTGAAACAGAAAAAAAGGCTTGAAACAGCTCAAAGAGCTCATGATCTTTTAGAAGATAAAAGAGACGAGCTTATTCAGAGATTCTTCCCCCTTATAAAAGAAGTGAAAGCTTTAAGAAAAAAGGTTGAAGAAAAATTAAGAAAAGCTTATCTTGACTTCCAGATAGCAAAAATGATAAACTCAGAAAAGGAAATTGAAGAATGCCTTTTGATGCCAAGTATAAGATGTACACTTAAAACTTCCAGATTTACATCTCTTGGCACACCTCAATTTGAAATAAAGATTGAGGGAGATCCTCTCTGTTACGGATTTTACGAAAGTAACTGGAAACTGGATGAGGGAATAAGGTCTTTTTATGAGGTTTTATCAGAGCTTCTTGAACTTGCTCAAAAAGAGGAGGAGGCAAAAAGACTGGCGAGGGAAATTGAGCGGACAAGAAGGAGAGTAAACGCACTTGAGCATATCTTCATACCCCAGATTAAGGAAATAGTAAAATACATTACCATGAAGCTTGAGGAAAGAGAAAGGGCTCACATAGTTAACATAATGAAAGTAAAAGAGCTTATGGAAAAAAGAGAGGTTTCTTAGTTTTTCTCTCTCTTATATAGAAGCCCACCTATACTGCTTTTGCTTTTTTGACAAAAAGGTTACTTGAGAATTTTTTAAAAACTCCCAGAAGGTGGAAATGAAAGTAAGCGTTATAATTCCAACCTACAATAGAAAAAAGGTTTTAAAAAGGTGTCTTGAGACCCTTTTTAACCAGAATTTTTCAAAAGATGATTATCAAATAGTTCTTGTAGATAATGGTTCCACCGATGACACAGAAAAAATGGTAAAAAAGCTTTCCCCACCTTGCGATTTTCTATTTCTCAGAGAAGAAAGAAAAGGACCTCATATTGCTCGAAACCTTGGAATAAAGCATGCAAAAGGAGAAATTATAATTTTTGTTGACTCTGATATCCTAACTCCTCCAGACTTTATAAAAGAGCATGTAAAGTTTCACCAAATCTACGGGGAAAAGGTAATTGTTAGCGGACCAACAGTTAGAACAAGCAATCTAATGGACGATTTTTCTGATATAGAAAAAAGGAAAA
>JAGHCI010000140.1:0-6615 GCA_021160545.1 Candidatus Aerophobota bacterium
GTCGGAGGTAAACTCTCCTAAATCTTTTGTATTTGCAGGTAAAAAATTAAAAACTGAAAAGAATATAAGTCCTGAAAAAAGAAAATGATAAATTCTACTTCCCTTCAACGTAATTTTTCCTCAGATATTCTACTATCTCAGAGGACTCATACATGGAAATACCCTTATCTTCATCCACAAGAAAAGGAACCTGCCTTTTGCCACCTATTCTTAAAAGCTCTTCTAAATTTTTCTTTTCCTTATAAATATCTTTTTGCTCAATGTAAATTCTGTGCTTTTCTGCATACCGCAGAACTTTTTCGCAAAAAGGACAGCCTTCTTTCACGTAAAGAAAAAGCATCCTTGCCACCTGTGAAATTTTAATAGAAAGGGAAGGTAAACCAAAATTACAACTTTCCAGTTTAAGTATTTAAGATTTTAATAACTTTAATATAAAAAAACTTTAGTATAAAAATCTAAAGTTTTAAAATCTTAAAATACCAAAATCAACCTTTTTTCTCTTTCCTTCTTCTCTTTGCAGCACCCTAAACTTCCACTTGCACTGTTAACACCTTCAAAAAATTTCTCCACTCATTGAATTTAAAGACATAGCTTGTCTAAACATCAGCCAAAACACAAGATGATGCAAAGAAAACCAGCTCTCCTCTTCCATTTTCATCCCCAGGGACAAAAATTCACCTTAAATACATCAAAAATCAAAAGGGAAATCTCCAAATCTTTCTTACTATCTTTCTTCCAATGTATTTGTTTTTCATTCTTCTTGCTATTCTTTTAGGATCACCACTTGAGAGCTTTTCTATATCATTTGCCATCCTTGCAAGCCGATAAAGAAAACTCACCGGCTTTTTCATCACAAAAGCTCCTTAGATTAGATGTTCTTTAAACTCCCCTTTTTCGTAAAATTATAAATTCCTCTTTGCTTTTACACTTATAATACGGATTAAAAGCCTTCTCATATCCAACCTTTGAGAAGGGCTTTTTGCCATAATCATGTCCGGGATAGACTAAGGTATCATCAGGCAAACTTCCTATTTTACAGAATAAACTGTGATAAAGCTTTTCTGCACTTCCTCCAGGACCATCTGCCCTGCCGCAGTATCCCACAAAAAGAGTATCCCCTGTCAAAAGAATGTTTTCAACAAGAAGACAAATACTACCGGGAGTGTGACCTGGAGTGTGAATTATCTTAATTTCAAGATTTCCCACCCTCAAGATATCTCCATCTTTAACTTTAATATCTGGATTTACAAAAGGCGCATCCTCTTCATGGCAGACTATTTTAGCACCAGTGATGCTTGACATTTCCCTGTTGCCTTCTGTGTGATCTGAGTGACCGTGAGTGTTCACAATATACTTTACCTTAAGCTTCTCTTTTTTTATACTTTCAAGAATTTCTTCCAAATTACCACAGGGATCAACCACCACCGCCTCTTTTGTCAGCTCATCTGCCACTATGTAAGAAAAATTTGAATCAAATCCTCCAACCTTAAGTTGCCTGAAAATCATTTCTTTCCCTTTTTGTTTTTTTTTAACATTCTCAACAAAAAATTATATAGCTAAAACATAAATTGTAAATTTTTTAATTAAATACCCGCTTTCTATCATTATAAGGGGAGTTTTGCTTTTTTTGTAAAATTCAAAAACACAATCAGTTTAAGGTAAATTTATCTTTATACTCAGGGCAAACAACATCCTGCCTGTATTTTTCCTTTAATAATCTCGCAAATTCAAACATAGCCTCTTCCTCTCCATGCACCACAAACATCTTCTCTGGAAAAGATTTAAAACCTGAAATCCATTTTAAAAGTTCGTTTTTGTCAGCATGGGCTGAAAAGCCATGAATCTGAACAATTCTTGCTCTAACAGGATAAATATTACCAAGAATCCTCACCTTCTCTTTTCCCTCTACTATCTCCCTGCCAAGTGTTCCTTTTGCCTGGTATCCTATAAAAAGAATGGTATTCTCAGGACGGGTTATATTTCTTACAAGATGGTGCTTTATCCTTCCTCCCGTACACATGCCAGAGCCTGCAATAATTATGCAGGAGCCTCTTATGTAATTTATAGCTTTGGATTCTCTGCTCGTTCTTGTCAATTTAAGACTCGAAAAATAAAAAGGAGAATCACCACTTTGAAGAAGCCCTAAGGTCTCCTCATCAAAATAATCAGGGTGATTTTTAAAAACATCGGTAACAGAAATTGCCATTGGGCTATCAACGAATGTTAAAAGATGGGGAATACGATCTTCCCTTAAAAGCTCGTTCAAATAGTAAAGAAGCTCCTGAGTTCTTTCTATGGCAAAGCTGGGAATAACAATATTTCCGCCTTTTTCTCTGGTGGTATCGATAACATCCTCAAGTATACTTTTAATGTCAGATGGGTCCTCATGTGTTCTATTACCGTAAGTTGACTCAACGAGAACAAAGTCAGCATCGCAAATTAAGGTTGGGTCACGAATTATGGGTTTGTTCCAGCGTCCCACATCACCGGAGAAAACAATTGACTTTTTCACATCCCCAGAAAAAACTTTTACCTTAATTATTGATGATCCAAGAATATGCCCTGCATCATAAAAAGTTACCCTCAGCGAATTTTTAATTTCAACCTCTTCTTCATACCTTACAGATTTAAAAAGAGGAAATACTTTCTCTGCATCCTCCCTTGTATAAAGTGGCACCTCAGGGTAAGGTCCTTTCCTTCCCTCTCTTTCATGTCTTCTTCTTTTAAATTCGGCGTCTTCTTCCTGTATATGTGCTGCATCTAAAAGAACAATTTTAGCAATATCCTCTGTGGGCAATGTGCAAACAATCTCCCCTGCAAAACCTTCTCTTACAAGTTTTGGTAGAAGTCCACAGTGGTCAAGGTGCGCATGAGTAAGTAAAACAGCATCTATGCTTTTTGGATCAAAAGGGAACTTTTCCCAGTTCCTGTATCTAAGATCTCTTTCCTGATAAAGACCACAATCAACAAGCACTCTTACACCGTCTGCTTCCAGAAGATAACATGAGCCTGTTACATTCTGTGCTGCTCCTAAAAATTGCAAGGATACTGCCATTTCCTGCACCTTTAATTTTTTGTTTTTTGTTGAAGAGATATCCTTGAATCTTTCGTTTTCCTCCAACTTAAATTCTAACCTACACTGAAGAGGCTTCTTTATCTCGTAAAAATCTTTCTTTCAGGCAATATTATTATTTTTCCCTAATATGTCAATTTAAACTTATCTTCTCTGTTAATTTTATCTTGCTGAGCTCGCTTTTCCAGCGAAAGACGGGGATTTGAATTTTTAGATTGAGGGATGTAAAGATTTTAGTAGTAAAGATTAAAGATGAATATAAAGGCAATTTCTATTCTTTCTTTAAAAATTAAATTCTTCCCAGCCCCGAAAAAATCCTGACATGATCTTCCCGGACTCTCTTCAGGTGTTGTTCGGTGAGCTCCCTTGCTAATCTCCTGTTATGTAGTTGTCACAAGGGGATCAGGTCTTGAAATCAAACATTTTCTTATTTTAGAATTGCAATAAAGCAGGCAACAAATAGCGACTGGCGACAAACCACAATGTTATATTTTAAGACCTGACCCCAACTTTTCTCTTATTGGCATTAAGCGGGTCCATCTTTCTGAGTTAATAAACGCTTCCTCTTGAACCAATAGACTCTATGACTATAAGATTTTTGGATTTATCCACGATATAAACAATTCGAAAAGGTCCTACTCTGAGTCTGTATTTTCCTTCCAGTTCACCTTTTAATCTTTTAATATTCCTTCCCTGCAAGGGATTCTCTTTTAGTTTATCAATTGCCTTACCAATTCTTTCCCTCTGCTTCTTATCCAACCTGGTGTAAAAATTTGCAGGTCTTTTATGCAGGATTACCTTATACATCAGCTAATACCAGAGTTCTTTTTCACCTTATCCCAGGGAATAAAATTCTCCATTTTTTCTTCCCTTAGATCTTTCTCAGCCTCCCGAATATCCTCCATCATCCCTTTGATAGAAAGAATTTCCTCAGTTGCCTCCCAGGCTTCCTTTTCCTCAAGATATTCAATGAAGTCTAATATAAGTCTTACTTTATTCTCTGATAATCTGTCAATTATATCTTTTGCTCTTTTTTTTACACTCATCTATTCTCCCTCTTTTAAGATTCGGTATTTTACCTCTTAATTATACCTCAAATCCTTACTATGTAAATTAGCTCCCCTTTTTCACCCTTTAATTTTTGCAATTTAACCCGACTTAAAAGGTAAGATATTTTCGTTTCTTTCCTCTTCTTACCTTATTTTCAAAGAGCAGGATACCTTTCCTCCAACCTCCTCCCCCCATTTTTGGGGAAAATGAGGTTAGCGAGAAAATTTTCCACAATAAACTATACCACAGAAATTTTAGTTTGTAAAAACTTGAAATGAAATCAACCTGACTTGACGCTATGGATAATTTTGGTAAGTTATTACGCTACAAGCTTAAATGGAAAGGATTTGAGAGAGAAACTAAATAATTTCAAGACAAAACAAAAAATGGATAGATTCAAAATATTTGTTACAGACTACAACTGGGGAGATCTTGAAGTAGAGGAAAATGCGGTTAGAAGACTGGAGAAAGAGAAAAATATAAAAATAGAGCTCATCTCTGCCCAGTGCAGAAGTGAGGATGAGGTTATAGAAAAAGGATGTGATGCTGATGCCCTTTTAAATCAGTATGCTCCAATAACAGAAAAAGTCATATCCTCCCTTAAAAAATGTAAAGTTATTGCGCGTTACGGGACAGGTGTTGATAATATAGACGTTAAAGCCGCTACCAGACACAAAATAATGGTGGCAAATGTTCCCTCCTATTGCGATGATGAGGTAGCAGAGCACGCACTTTCTCTTATCCTTTGCTGTGTGAGAAAAATCTTCCTCTACAATGCCAAGGCAAAAAGTGGTATATGGGACTGGAGAGTGGGAAGACCTATTGAAAGCTTAAATGAGCTTACACTCGGTCTTGTAGGCTTTGGAAAAACAGCAAGAAGGCTTGCAAAAAAGGCAAAGTGCCTTGGTTTTAAGGTAGTAGCCTTTACTCCCCGCAAACACGAAAAGCTTTACAGAAAAGAAGGAGTGGAGAGAGTTGAATTTGACACGCTCTTAAAAATATCTGACGTAATCTCTATCCATGCACCCCTAACAGAATCCACAAGGCACATGTTTGGGAAAAGAGAATTTGGCCTGATGAAACCAACCTCATTTATAGTTAATACCTCAAGAGGAAAAATTATAGATGAAAAGGCACTTTATGATGCCCTCATCAACAAAAAGATACAGGGAGCAGCCTGCGATGTTCTTGAAACAGAATTTCCTGATAAAAACCATCCCTTATTTAAACTTGAAAATTTCATAGCCACCCCTCACGTCGCCTTTTACTCTGAAAAATCCCTTGTAAGACTTAGAGAAAACCTGTGATTGACATAGTGAGAGCACTTACAGGAGATGTGCCTGAGGGTCTCTTAAACAGGGAGCTCATCGGACAAAAATAAAAAAACGAGCCACGAAAATTTGCATCTGGACAAAATTAGTGTATATATAATATTATAAATGGAGATCTGTAGAAAATTTAACACAAAGAGGAGGAGAATATGCGGGAGTTAGTAGAACGAATTGTCAAGCAAATGGTAAACAATCCTGATAAAGTTGAGGTTCGTGAGGTGGAAGGTGGAAGAGTGACAGTTGTGGAGGTGTCAACTGCTAAAGAAGATGTGGGTCTTGTAATAGGAAGGAAAGGAAAAATGGCCAATGCCTTAAGGACAATTGTGGGAGCTGTGGCTGCAAAGCTTGGGAAAAGAGCAATAGTAGAAATTCTGGAGTAAAAAACTTTACAAAAAGAGGGGGGTTCCCGCCCTCCTCACCAGTTAGATTTACAAAACCCAAAAATCTTTCTCGTTGAAGAGGAAAGTCTACCTCAGCTATCTTTTAACCTACCTTCATTTCTTTTATCTTCAGTTAAATATAACTAAAAAAGTTGGGGCGCGGAGCATTGACAATTTTAAAACTTAAGATTAAAATATAAAAGACTTAACATTTTTTTATTTAAAATCTAAAAATTTAAGTACTAAAAATTTAAATACTAAAGATAAAAGGGGTAAAATTGAGAATAATAGCTATTTCAAATCACAAAGGAGGAACAGGGAAAACAACAACCTGTGCCAATCTTGGAGTAGCTCTAACGGAGATGAACAAAAGAGTCCTTACCATAGACCTTGACCCGCAGGCAAGTCTTTCCGTAAGTCTTGGTATTAACACCAACAGTCTTGAAAAAACCATATATAATGCTCTTCTTGAAAGAGGATTTAAAGTCGAAAATGCTATAATAAAAGCAAGGGAAAATCTTGACCTTCTTCCTTCCAACAGAGAGCTTGCAGCAGCAGAGGTAATTTTAATCCAGGAAACAGGAGGAGAGCTTGTCCTGCGAAAAATGCTGGAAAAAATTCAAAATAGCTACGATTATATTTTAATTGACTGTCCCCCGAATCTTGGCAAATTAACAATTAATGCTCTTGTAGCCTCAGATGAGGTAATCATACCTGTCTCCTGCTCTTTCCTTGACATAAGGGCACTGGGGCAACTGCTTGAGACAGTAGAAACTATTAA
>JAGHCI010000124.1:0-5065 GCA_021160545.1 Candidatus Aerophobota bacterium
AGGGTAAAAAATTGCTATTTTTTATTATGGCGCCTGTAGCTCAGTTGGACAGAGCAGCGGACTTCTAATCCGCGGGTCGGGGGTTCGAATCCCTCCAGGCGTGCCAGCCACTCCCCAAAAATGCAAAAGGTAAAAAGCATGAAGCCTCCCTTTTTCAATTTGTTTTGTTTTGCTTGACAGTAAGGATAAGAACCTTATTATTCTTATTGTTACCATGAAGTCTTAAAAAACAAAAAAGCTTTCTGAGAAAATCCAATGTGTGCTTGTAAAAAAGAGCAGCCCTTTTATCTTCTCGGAATTGACACGGGAACAACTAACACAAAAGTGGGTATCTTTGACCTTGATGGTAGGGAAATAGCCTTAAAAAAATCTCCAACACCTTCGGTTTCAAAACCATTCGGCGAGGCAGAATTTAACCCGGATGCAATATGGGAAAACCTTACCCATCTTATAAAAAGTCTTCCTGAAAGATACAGACGTAAAGTAAAAGCCTTAAGTATCTCAAGCTTTGCTGAAACAGTTTACCCTCTTGATGCAAAGAAAAGACCCCTTGATAATGGAATTGCCTGGTTTGACAAGAGGACAGTTCCTCAAGTGGAAGAAGTTAAGAAATCTTTTGGTAGTACTGCTATGAGGAAGATAACAGGAGTTTCTCCCTCCTGGGTATACAGCTTAAATAAAATTCTCTGGTTTAGAGAGGAAAAACCTCGCTTATACGAAAAGACAAAATTATGGCTGGACAATGCGGGATACATAATCTTTAAACTTACAGGCGAGAAGGTAATTGACTATTCTCTTGCCTGCAGGACAATGATGTTTGATTTGTGGCAGAAAAAATGGAGTGAAGATATATTAGAAAAATTTCACATTGACCCTGCAACCCTACCAGAGCCTGTTCCAAGTGGAATTCTAATAGGTAAGCTCACAAAAAAAGCATCAGAGGAGACAGGTTTAAACAGGGAAACTCATGTAGTTTCAGGAGGGCATGATCATCTCTGTGCTGCCTTATCGGTTGGTGCAATTAAAGAGGGAAAAATCTTAGATTCTGCTGGAAGTGCTGAATGTATCCTTGCTGCAACAAAAAAGACAATAGAAAAAGACAAATTGGTGACTGAGAAAAATTTTACTATGGCAAGGCATGTTGTAAAAGACACATTTTGTTTCCTCACAGGAGTATATTCAGGTCTTTTGTTCAACTGGCTTACACACAATCTATTAAAGCAAAAAAGTTACAGTATTATAAATAAAGCTCAATTCAAGGAAAAATCTCCCCTTTTTATTCCTCACATCGCGGGAAGCAGAACAGGAATAATGTCAGGGGCAATTTTTGGACTAAAAGATTTCCACACCAGAGAACACATAATTTTCTCAGGCATGGAAAGCATTGTCTTTGAGGTAAGAAAAATTGTTGATGGAATTGAAAGGATTATAGACAGGTCCACCTCTTCCTGGAAAGTGAGAACCGTAGGAGGAGGAGCAAAAAATAAACTTTTGCTTGGGATGAAAGCCTCTCTTCTTGAGAAAGTGGTGGAGATTCCCGTAATAAAGGAGGCAACCTGCCATGGAGCAGCACTTCTTGCAGGGATAGGAGCAGGATTTTATAAGGATGAGACCGAGGCAGTTGGGAAAACCTTTAAGATATCTGAAGTCTACAATCCAGATCCTGAGCTATCTAAAAAGCTAAAAGAAAAATACTCAATATACTGCAAAATTGTTGAGAAATACAGAGAAATTGAGAAACTTCTTCCTGAGTAAACTCAAAATCTTCTAAAATAAATTTTTGAGGTTTTCCATGATAAAGGCTTTTATATTTGACATGGATGGGGTAATCTCAGACACACAAACTCTCCACCTTGAGGTGGATAAAATAGTGATGAGGCGTTACGGGATTACAATGAAAAAGGAGATGGAGGAAAAAATCAAAGGTATAACCGATAAGGATATGTTCTGTAAACTACAGAAGATATACGGGGTTCCAAGGGATATAGAAAAGGCAATAAGAGAAAAATGGGAAATAATGATGGAAAAGGCAAGGAACGAGGATTCCATAAAACCCGTCCCAGGGGCAATTGATTTAATCAATATGTTAGAGCAAAAGAAATTTAAATTAGCACTTGCCTCCTGCTCTCCTTCCATATTCGTTGAGACAGTTTTATCTAAGTTAGGTATAAAAGAAAAATTTGAACAAATTACAACAGGAGAGGATGTGCAAAAAGGAAAGCCCGAGCCAGAAATTTTTCTTTTAACCGCTAAAAAATTAAATGTTGCACCTGAAAGCTGCCTTGTAATAGAGGATTCTGTAAATGGAATGAAGGCGGCAAAGAAGGCAGGGATGAGATGTATCGGACTTGTTAGGGATGAAAAGGAAGGAAAGCCTTCAAGTTTCTATCCTGCTGATTTTGTAATAAGGGACTTAGGTGAGATAGCAAAGGTAATGAAAAACTTAACAGATTAGCTTTTCCATTTTTAATTTTCAGAAAAAAACAAATTCAAAAGATTCAAAAAAAAGGAGGAGGAGATGGGAAAAAGCAGGGTTTTTTTTATAACTCCCGAAAAAGCCTGGCAGAAACTGGAGAGAATATTTTCAAGAGCAAAGCTTAACATAGAAAAAGATGAAATTGTAGCCATAAAGCTTCACTTTGGAGAACTCGGCAACATAAGGTACATCCGTCCCTCAATTGTCAGGAAAGTGGTGGATATGGTTAAGAAAAAAGGAGGAAGACCTTTTTTAACCGATACAACAACACTTTATCGTCATGCACGCCAAACTATGTTTGATTATCTTGACACAGCTGCAAAAAATGGCTTCACTCCGGAGACAATGGGCTGTCCTATAATAATAGCCGATGGACTTAAAGGGCAATCAGGAGAGTGGATAGAACTTTCCTCCTGGAGAAAGTTGAAGAAAATAAAGGTAGCGCAAGCTATATTTGAATCTGACTTTCTTTTATGTCTTTCCCATGTAACCTTCCATGTCGAGGCAGGTCTTGGGGCATCTGTTAAAAATATCGCTATGGGATGCACAACAAAAGAAACAAAACTTGCCATGCATGCATCAGCTACAAAACCTGCCTACACAAGCTCAAAATGCACATTATGTATGACCTGTGTTAGAATATGTCCGGGAGGAGCTTTTTACAAAAGTGAAAATAAAATAGTCTATGATTCTGGAAAATGCATCGGATGTGGAGAATGCATTGCTTTTTGTCCTTCAGGGGCAATTAAGGTTCCCTGGGGCTCTGTTCCAAACTATGATTTTCAGAAAAGTATGATAGATGCAACCGCAGGAGTTTTATCAAGATTTTCTCCTCAAAAAAGATTTTTCGTAAATATCGCCATGGACATAACCCCTCACTGTGACTGTCCACCGGAAAGCCCCTTGCCAGCTGTGCCAGATATAGGAATCTTTGCCTCATACGATGTCATTGCCTGTGATAAGGCATGTTTTGATTTTATTAAAGAAGCTCAAGCTTATCCTGGATCAGAGATGGACAAAAAGGGTAAGGGCAGAGGAGATGAAAAAATAAAAGCGACCTATCCTGATATTGATATGGAAAGATACTGGGAAATATGTGAACAATCAGGAATTGGAAGTGTTGAATATAAGATAGAAAAATTAGACTGAGTTACATAAAAGTCCAAAAGGGGGAGAGGTTAAATAAAGGAGTGAAAGGAATAATAAAAATAAAAAAATTGGAGCGGGGAACGGGACTCGAACCCGCGACCATCGGCTTGGAAGGCCGATGCTCTACCAACTGAGCTACCCCCGCATTCTGTCTGTAAAATAATATATAATTTTTCTCCGAAAGGTCAATACCCCCGCCTATCTAATCAAAACCTGTGGTGAAATTTCCAGGAAATATCCATTATCTTCTTACTGAATATTTTTCCACCATAGTTTTTATTATAAGTCTACTCCACATTGTCCCGCCTCAAATCATCGCCAAACTCGGGTATTTACAGCGGGGGTTTTGCCGAAGTTATGGGTTTATTATACAATAAGAGCAGGAAGAAAAAAAGGAAATATGGCATGGATCCTGACGCCAGTTTAATGCTCCAGTTCAAAAATGGAGATATCTCCTCCTTTGAAGAGCTTGTGAAAAAACACAAACAAAATGTTATAAATATCATCTATCATTTCATTGGCGACAAAGAGGAGGCAGAAGATCTTGCCATTGAGGTCTTTTTGAGAGTTTATCAGGCAAGGGAAAAATACAAACCAACTGCAAAATTTACAACCTGGCTATATAAAATTACCACCAATCTCTGCCTTAATAAGATAAGGGGAAAAGAGAGGCATCACACCATTTCACTAAACAAACCTGTCTCAACCGAAAAAGAAGAAAAAGAGCTACTTGAAGAAATTGCCGATCCTTCCCCCTCACCTCAGAAGATTCTGGAGGAAAGAGAAAAAAAAGCACTTATAAGAAAAGCAATTGACTCTTTGCCCAAAAAGCAAAAAATTGCCACTATCCTGCGGGTCTATGAAGGACTATCTTATAAGGAAATATCAGAAATTTTGAGTTGTTCGGTAAAAAGTGTTGAACGTAGCCTTTACTGGGCGAGAAATAATCTAAAAGAAAAACTTACACCTTACTTTACATCTGAAACATCAGAAAAAATATAACGGGGGTTTTTGGAAAATTATGTGTTTATATAAAAGAGGCAAAAAAGAAATGAAATGCAAAAAAATAAGAAGAAAGCTTGTGGCTTATCTTGACGGAGAACTTGATAGAAAAAAAAGCCTTTCTGTAGAAAAACACCTCTTGGAATGCACAGAGTGTAGAAAAGAGGTGAACTTACTGAGCGAAACCTTTTATCTTTTAAAAAACCAAAAGCGCATCACACCATCTGAGAGCTTTGAGACCGAGCTCTGGAGAAGAATACACTCTGCAGAAAAAAAGGAAACTGCGCCTCATTTTTTAAGACGAATTACTTACATCATTCTACCAGTGGCAGTTGCTGCCGCTTTAATCATAGGGGTCTTTAGAGAGAACCTGGGGGAAAGACTTGCACCCTCTCAAAGTGTTGGTATCAGCGTGGAAGAAGAATTTTTAAATTCAAT
>JAGHCI010000142.1:0-3206 GCA_021160545.1 Candidatus Aerophobota bacterium
CTTTCAGGATCTACTATAATAAAGTACTGACATCTCCCAAATCTTGGGTCTATTTGAGAGTCTAAATCTTTACCCATTGAAGTTACAGCTATTTTCATTTTTCTTCTCCTTCTATATATAAAGAAAAAGGGGCAACATTGCCCCTTTTTCTTGTATTTTTTTATTTTTCAAGCCTGTCTATTTGCTCTTTAATTTTTTCAAGTTCCTGTCTTAAATATTCGGCCTGGTTGCGTAGGAATTGAAGTTGTTCTTCCTTGCTGGGTTGTGCACCTGGTTGAGGGAAGTAGCTGGGCGGTGTTGCTCCTGCGTAAGGTGTTCCTCCTGTTTGCATAGCCTGCCATGCAGCTTGAGCCTGAGGTGTTGGCCATCTTCCTGTTAAGAGATAAGTCGCACCAGGTCCCATTCCTGTAGGAGATGCACCCAACCATCCCGGAGAGAATCCAAATCTCATCCATCCTGGAAGTCCTGTCGCATAGTACATATATCTATGCCTGTATCCTGGCATATTAGTCACCCCCTTTAAATATAATTTTTTTGAAGCACAAGTTACCCCTTCTCCTGTCTTAAAAGGAGAAGGGGTAAATCTTTTCAGGATTTCTCAAGTTCCTCTATTCTCTTTTTGATTTCTTCAAGTTGAGCTTCCAGTGCCTTTCTCTGTTCTTCTAACATGGCTTTCTCATCCTGAGGTGCTGGAGGGTAACCGAATCCTGGTGTTCCATAGTAAGATGTGGAATATCCGTATGGGAAGTAAGGGGCGTAAAAGCTCCACCACCATGGTGCAAAATAACTGTAGGGATAGCCATACCATCCTCTTCCCCAGTACCAGGGGTTAAACCACCAGGACCACCAGTAAGGCCCTAAAAACCACCCTGCCGGACCTAATCCGAAGGGCATTTTAAACCTCCTTCAAATTCTTTTAGATTACCATCCATAGTAAGGATAAGAAGTCATAACTTGTCTGCTATAAGGAGAATACATCGGACCTAAGATGGTAGAGGCAAAATAAGGAGCATAGGGAGTCGCCCACCACCATCTTGGGAGCCAGGGGAAGAACCTGCAAAATGGAAAAGGATTCCCTCTCCCCCAGAATCCTAAACCATAGTAACCTGGTCCCCAACCTCTTCCTCTAAAGCCTCTTGGCATTTTTTCCTCCTTTAAAGTTCTTGGTCTATATATAATATAATTGGAAATAATTTTTGTCAAGTGTATAGGTATTTTAAATTTCATATTGTGTTGGAAAGAAAGTATTTGGAATTTCTTTCTTAGAGGAGGTTGAGTATCCCTTGCCACATATTTTCAATTTGACTTTTTGACTCATTGGAAGAATATTCAATCAAGGGTAGGCCTTTGACGAGAGCATGAATAAAATTTATATCAAAGGGGATTTTTCCCGCAACTTTTATATTCCTTCTTTCACACTCCTTTTCTATTTTCTCTGTGTTTTCCCTGTTAATATCAAACTTGTTTATACAAACAACCCACCGAATACCAAAATGATCACATACTCCTCCCACTCTTTCAAGGTCGGAGATTCCAGATAAGGTGGGTTCTGTTACAATAAGAGCAAGGTCTGCTCCTGTTAAGGAGGCAATTACAGGACATCCTATTCCAGGAGAACCATCAATTAAAATAATTTCTGCACCTTTTTCTCTTGCTATTTCCTCAGCTAAAGTTCTAACCCGGGTTACAAGTTTCCCGGAGTTTCCCTCTGCTATCCCTAATTTTGCATGGACAAGAGGACCATACTTTGTATGGGAGATGTAAACCCATCCTGTGATTTTTTCCTCCATTTTAATAGCATCTGCAGGGCAGATATGCATGCATAGAGAGCATCCTTCGCAAGAGAGGGAATCAACCTCGAAATTTTTAATTGCTTCAAACTGACAGACTTTTTCACATTTTCCACATTGTGTACATTTATCCTTGTTAATTACAGCAGTTTTTCCTCCTTTGAAATTGTAGGATTTTTTTACCTCGGGGTGGAGAAGAAGGTGCAGATCCGCCGCATCTACATCGCAATCTGCAAGGACTTTATTATCTGCAAGATAAGCAAAAGAGGCTACAATACTTGTTTTCCCTGTCCCACCTTTTCCGCTTATGACTGTCAGTGTCTTCATACCTTTGCTCTTTCTGTGTTTTGGTATTCCTCTTTTATTTTCTTAAAAAGCTCGATAAATTTTTCTTTCCAGCTTTTATCCTCTTTAACAATTGCCTTTCCTTCAGAATAAGCTCTTGCTATTTTTCTATCAAAAGGAAGGCGCAGGAGAACAGGTATATTGTTTTTTCTGCAAAAATCTTCTACCTTATCATCTCCTATATCAGAGCGATTAATTACCACCCCAAAGGGTATTGTAAGTTCCTTTAAAACCCCAATAGCAAGGATAAGATCGTTAAAACCAAATGGAGTTGGCTCTGTGACGAGAATACAAAAATCACTCTCTTTTACCCCCTCCACCATAGGACATCCTGTCCCCGGTGCAACATCTATAATAACAATTTTTTCCTTATTTATCTCTTTTTGACTGCTTTAATTACAGGAGGTGAAACAGCCTCGCCTACTGTAAGTTTTCCCTGAACGAAGTCAATTCCGAAAGCTTTACCTTTTTCCACCACTCCTTTCAATTTTTTTTCTTTTTTTAAAGCTTTCTCAGGACAAAGCTGCCAGCATGCACTACAACTGTGGCAAAGCTGGGGGAAAAAAAGCCATTTTTTGTTGACCACAGCAATTGCGTTCCATTCGCATATTTTACTACATAACCCGCAGAAATTGCATTTTTCTTCAATTACTTGAGGGAAAAAAGAATAAATAGGTTTTACATCATTTAAGGTAGGTTTTAGAAATATGAAAGCATTAGGAGCTTCCACATCACAGTCAAGAAATTGAACATTATCATTTAAAGCTAAGGCAAGGTTTGTTGCTACTGTTGTTTTCCCTGTTCCACCTTTGCCACTTGCAACTGATATTATCATTTTTTTCTTACCATTCTTGTTCCACACTTAGGACACATTATCTGATAACAGGGCGTGCCTCTTGTATGGGGCACAGTTACCCCACAGTTTGGACATATGCACTCTCCTCCAAGTCCCATACCAAAACCTCCACCTCTTCCTCTACCGCCTCTTCCTCCCATAGGAGGACCGGTTCCATCTCCTCTTGGCATTTAATCCTCCTTTTTAAGTTTTCTTTTCCGATACTCATTATAAAC
>JAGHCI010000128.1:0-11409 GCA_021160545.1 Candidatus Aerophobota bacterium
AACAGGCTCTGTCAGCATTTCAGTAATCTCATCTGCTGTTTTCATCTGCATCCTTTTAACTCCTGGCTCTCCGTGATGACCCACACCAATTTCCATTTCCATCTCCCCCAGGGTGAAGGTAGGCTCTCCTCCATACATCTTGGAAGGAACAGCACAGGGTGAATGAGCAACTCCCATGCTTCTTGTGTTATTATTCACTCTCTCTGCAATCTCCTTTACCTCCTCAAGACTTGCACCTTTTGCAGCCTTTGCGCCAATTGCCTTCCAGACAACCACCTCCCCTGCTACTCCTCTTCTATTTTCTTTCTTCTCTTTGGGAGCAGAGCCAACATCATCATTTATAATCACCTGCTCAACTTTTATACCCTCATCCCTTGCCATCTCCACTGCCATATCAAAGTTCATAACATCACCTGAATAATTACCAAGAACACATAAAACCCCCTTTCCGCTATCACAGGCTTTAATAGCATCGTATATCTGTTTTGCCGAAGGAGAGGCAAAAATATCTCCAACTGCCACAGCATCTAAAAGATTTTCCCCGATGTATCCAATAAAAGCAGGCTTGTGACCTGAGCCTCCTCCTGTCACAAGACCAACTTTTCCCTCAATTGGAGCCTCTTTTCTAACAAGGACCCTTGATGTCTCAAGCTTTCTTACTACATCAGAGTGGGCGGCAAGAAAACCTTCCACCATTTCATCCACAACATTTTCTGGTTTGTTGATAAATTTTTTCAAAAACATAGGGGCACCTCTTCAAAGCAAAGTATACTTAAAGATTTTTAATACTTTCTGCAAATTCTTTTACAGTCTCAAATATTCCTCGAGGTGAAAGTTTATATTCATCCATAATTTCCTCGTAAGGACCGGCACAGGCAAAAACATCAGGAACGCCGAGAATTTTTACCGGCACAGGATTTTCCCGGGACAAAAATTCGCTCACTGCTCCTCCCAGTCCTCCTATGGTGCTGTGTTCCTCAACTACAATTATACCTTTTGCATTCCTGGAAACCTCAAAAACAAGCTCCTCATCAAGAGGCTTAACACAGGGCATATCAACAAGTCCCACTTTGAGAGAAGTCTGCTCCTTCAACATCTTCAAAGCCTCAAGAGCATACCACAGGGTTATACCATTTGTTATAATGACCAAATCTTTTCCTTCCTGCAACAGTTTACCCTTCCCGATTTCAAATTTTTCCTGATCTTTGTAAAGGTAGGGGATTTTTACACTTCCAAGACGAATATAAACAGGACCTTTATGTTTTGCAGCTTCCCTCACATATTCTCTTATAGCCACAGGACAAGAAGGAACAAGAACCACCATCTGAGGTAAAGTTCTCATCAAAGCAACATCCTCAAGCGAATGATGTGTTGGCCCAAAACGAGCATTGGTAAGACCTGAATTTCTTCCAGCAAGCTTAACATTGGCAAAGGTATAACAGAGGTCATTTCTTATCTGCTCAAAAGCTCTCATGGTGATAAAGGGGGTTATGGCACAGAAAAAGGGAATTTTACCGCAAAGAGCAAGTCCGGCGCAAAAGCCTATAACTGTCTGCTCCATAAGTCCAAATTCAAAGAACCTATCCGGGAAAAGCTCTCTGAACTTATTAAGGCGAGCACTTCCCGCAGAATCTGCTGAAATTGCCAGGATATTTTTATCTCCCTTAGCAAGCTCTATAACGGTATTCGCAAAAACTTGTCGGGGATCTATCATATCTTGCATGCTTTCTCCTCCAATTTTTTCATTTCTGCCATAGCTTTTTCACATTCCTCTGGAGTTGGCTGCCACTGGTGGAATTTATAATTATCCTCTGCAAAAGAAAGACCCTTGCCCTTAACCGTATTTGCTATTATAGCCGTGGGGAAATTTTTCTTAATGGGAATATTTGATAAAGCCTTAAAAATATCATCCAGGTTGTGTCCATCAATTTCAACAACTTCCCAACCAAAAGCTTTCCACTTATCCGCCAGAGGATCAGTATTCATAACCTCACGAGTTGGGCCCTGAATCTGAAGCTTGTTTCTATCAACAATGGCAACAAGATTATCAAGTCTGTGGTGACTTGCAGCAGCTGCAGATTCCCAGCAAGAACCCTCCGCTATCTCCCCATCTCCAAGAAGCACATAAACTTTCCAGTCTTTCCTATCAATCTTTCCCGCAAGTGCCATGCCACCTCCAATAGCAAGACCATGACCAAGAGATCCTGTGTTTGCCTCAATTCCCGGGAGTTTATGTCTGTCAGGATGTCCTGGGAAAGGACAATCTTTGCTACCATAGCTCAAGAGTTTTTCTTCCTCAAAATATCCCCTTAAAGCCATGGTTGCATAAAGTGCAAGACATTTGTGACCTGCACTTAAAATGAACCTGTCTCTTTCCTCCCATCCCGGATTTTTCGGGTCAACACGCATTATCTTAAAATAAAGAACAACAAGAATATCCACACAAGAAAGAGCTCCACCTAAGTGTCCTCCTTTTCCTTTGCAAATCATCTCCACCACTTTCCTTCTAACATGGGCTGCTTTTTTTGCAAGATCCACTTTCTCAGAAAAACTAAGCTCTGCTGCCATCTTCACCCCCACTTAAAAATTTTGAAAGTACCCTTTCTTTATAAGGGTTAAGGCATAATTATATTTCTAATTGAACAACCTGTCAAAGCTACTTTGACAAAAACTCATCAGCAAACCTGTAACCTTCTTCAATATCCTCTGGAGAAAGTTTTCTATTTTCAACAGCGCTTTTGCGATAGGCATAAATAAAAGATATTGCTTCTTTACGCATGGTCTTTTCAAGTTCTCTTACTACCTGATTTTTAAGATTTTTGACCCCTTCTTTTGTTGTATTAATAACCTTGACTCCTGTAAAAATCACACTTGCTGCAAGAACTAAGATAGCAATTGACAAAACAATAATTCCCCAATTTATCTTTTTTTCCTGTACCATCTTTCTCCTCCTTGTAAAAAGAAATTACATTTTCTCAGGGGCCGAAATTCCCAGAATGTCAAGAATATCCTTTATGGCTATTTTTATCCCTTCAACGAGGAAAAGACGGGCAAGGCTTGTTTTCCTCTCTTCATCTATCACACGGTGACGGGTGTAAAAGTAATGGAAGGCAGAAGCAATATTCCTTGCATAAACTGTGAGATGGTGAGGCTCAAGATTTTGACCTGCTTCTTTTATCTGATCAGGTAAAAGAGCTATAAGGAGCATAAGTTCTCGCTCTTCAGGATTTTCAAGCAGGGTAAGGTCCACCTCTTCAGGTAAGGCAAAAAGTCCTTTTTGTTTTGCCTTTCTTAGAATACTGCATATTCTTGCATGAGCATATTGAACGTAAAAAACAGGGTTTTCAGGTGTCTGTTTTTTGGCAAGCTCAAGATCAAAATCACGGTGAGAATCGGCACTTCTTGAAAGAAAGAAAAAGCGAGCTGCATCCTTTCCCACTTCCTTTAAAAGCTCTTTTAAAGATATAAACTCACCCTCTCTTGTGGAAGCCGAAATCTTCCTTTCTCCTCTTCTCAAGCTCACAAGCTGATAAATTATTATCTTAAGAGCATCTTCAGGATAACCAATTGCCCGTGCTGCTGCCTGCATTCTGGGAACATAGCCAATATGGTCAGCCCCCCATATATCAATTACTTTATAAAATCCTCTCTTAAGCTTGTTGAGATGATAGGCAATATCACTCGCAAAATAGGTATACTCACCTGTCTTTCTTCTTAAGACCCTATCCTTTTCCCCTTTAATTATAGAGGAGGTCTTAAACCACAGAGCACCATCTTTTTCATAAAGAAGACCCTTCTTCTCAAGGAAAGATAAAGCCTCGAAAAGTTCTCTATTTTCATAAATCTCAGATTCAAAAAACCACCTGTCATACTTTACACCAAATTCATGAAGGTCACCTCTTATATCTTCAAGAATATAATTTATTAAAAACCTTGATAAAAGGGGGCGAATATCTTCCCACGGTTTTCCTTTTATATCCTTTTTTTCTTTTTCCTTAAAAACTTTTGCAATCTCAACAAGATACTCTCCTTTGTAACCATCCTCAGGAAGGTCTACCTTTTCTCCTTCAAGCTGCCTTATTCTTACCCAGAAGGACTTTATAAGTCTTTCTATCTGACCTCCCACATTGTTAACGTAATACTCCCTTTCCACCTTAAATCCCAACTTAGAGAGAATATTAGCAAGAGCATCCCCCAGAGCAGCAGCTCTCCCATGACCCACATGAAGAGGACCTGTGGGATTGGCAGAGACAAATTCAACCTGAACAGGCCTTTCTTCTCCCACAGAAAACTCTGTAAATTCGCTTTTCTCCTCAACTATCTTTCTTAAGCTCTCCTGAAGGTAAGATAAAGAAAGGGAAAAGTTTATAAATCCGGGTGGAGCAAATTCCACCTTTTCAAATATGTCTTTCTTTGAAAGACCGAAAGCAAGTTCTTTTCCTACAACCTCCGGTGATTTTTTTAATTTTTTAGAAAGCAAAAAGGGAAGATTTGTGGAAACATCACCCCACTCTTTTTTCCTGGGAGGCTCCACTTTAAAAGGAGGCAGCTCTTGAAGAGAAAATCTTAAGGCTGCCTCCTTTTTTATAAGATTTTCTATAATTTCCTTTGTGGAGTTGTTCATCTCACCCTTTACCTTGCGGTTTCAATTGTGACAAACATAGTCCAGTTTCCATGGCGAAGTCTCAAAAGCACGGTTTCACCTGGTTTTACTTCGCTCATAGCTTCCCTGAAGTCAGCAAGACTTTCTATCCTTCTTCGGTTAACCTGTTTTATAACATCTCCCGGAGTTATACCCACCTTATCAGCTGGCCCTCCTCTAAAAACCTCTGTTATAACAACTCCCCTCTCTTTTTCCCCTATATCATACCTTTGACGAAGCTCAGGGGTTATCTCACTTACCTTTACCCCAAGAAGTTTTTCCTCCAGCTCTCCTCTTGCCTCTACTATTTTTTCCGGCTTTGGCGCAGTGTAAAGCTCAATCTCAATTTTCCTGCCTTCTCTCACAACAGTAAGTTTTATCTTCTCCCCGATTTTTGTCTTTAATACAGCCTCTCTCAGATCAAGAGGAGTATTCACCGGAGTATCGTTAACCTCCTGAATAACATCTCCGGGTTTTATTCCTGCCTTTTCTGCAGGAGATGAGGAAACAACATCTGCCACAAGAACTCCCTTTTCAACACCAAATTTTTTAGCAAGCTCTGGAGTTAACTCCTGCATGTAAATTCCAATCCATGGCCACTTTATCTCACCATACTTCACAAGACTCTGAAGAAGAACCTTTGCCTTGTTTATTGGGATTGCAAAACCAATCCCCACCGAGCCACCAGTTGGAGAAAGAATTGCTGTATTTATTCCTATAACCTCTCCATAAATATTTATAAGAGGACCACCACTGTTTCCCGGATTGATAGAAGCATCTGTTTGAATAAGATCAGCATAAATTCTTCTTTCCCCACCTTCTCCCCCTGCCTGGATAGCTCTTCCTGTAGCACTTATAACACCAACTGTCACTGTAGGCTCGTATTTTTTGTTAAGTTCTGAAAGAGCAAACCCAAAGGGATTCCCAAGAGCTATAACCCACTCACCAACCTGAAGATTGCCAGAATTACCCAAAACAACATGGGGAAATTCTCCCTCACCTTCTATCTTCAAAACAGCAATATCTGATTCAACGTCGGTTCCCACAATCTTTGCCTTGTAGCTTTTATTATTGGATAGAGTAACTGTTATTTTATCCCTGTCAACACCATGAATGACATGCTCGTTGGTAAGGATGTATCCATCTTTGTTTATAATCATTCCCGAGCCAAGTCCTCTTTGTTTGAACTCTCTCTGAGGAAACTCCTCAAAAAACCTGCGGAAAAACTCATCAAAATCCTCAAGGGGTGGACCAAAGCCAATTCCTGGAACACTCACCGTCCTTTCAGTAGATATGCTCACAACTGCAGGACTTACCTTTTTTATAGCCTCAATTATCTTTCCCTCAAAACTTTGAGGATCAACAGGGTGAGGTTTTACACTTTCCTCAAAAAGTGGACCTTTTAAATTAAGCTTCTCTGCCTGAACAAAGGAGACAAAAATAAAAGAGGTTATAAAACAGAAAGTTACAATCAAAGACAAAAACAAAACTATTTTTTTCTTTTTCCAGCCTTTTTTCATTTCATATCCTCCCTCGAAAAAAGATGCTTTTATTTTTGACAATTATCACAGAAATAAGTTCCTCTACCTCCAATTTTTTTCTTCTTTATTGGAGCCCCACACCTGAGACACCTTTCCCCCTCTCTTCCATAAACCTTAAGATGAGGAACATAGCCTCCCTCTTTTCCCTCAAGGTCAAGGTAAGCATCAACTGATGATCCCCTGTATTTTATAGCCTCCTCAAGAACCTCAAGAAGACTTTTGTAAATTGCTTCAATCTCTTTATCAGTGAGCTTTGATGCATTTTTTTCCGGATGAACTTTTGCTCTGTAGAGGCTTTCCTGAGAGTAGATATTGCCAATACCTGCTATTACCCTCTGGTCCATTAAAAGTGGTTTTATCCTGCCTTTTTTACTTTTAATTCTTTTTTTAAACTCATCAAGGGTGAAATCCGGGGAAAGAGGCTCAGGACCCATTTCCTTAATTGCTGGCAGGGATTCCATTTCCTCACGGGTTAAAAGATGAATATCAGCAAAACCTCTTATATCAGCAAAAAAAAGCCTTGTTTTATCTTCAAAGAAAAAAACTATCCGCACATAAACAGGTTCCTTTTCTTTCTCTGAAAAAAACAAAAGTCTTCCTGTAAGCTTCAGGTGAAAAACAAGAAAGTCACCCGAGTCAAGAGCAACAAGAAGGTATTTTCCTCTCCTCTTAATATCCTCTATAATCCTTCCTTCAATCCTTTTCTTAAACTCCTGAGGTGAAGGAAAACGAATATTTTTTTCATTCCTCACTTCAACCTTTACTATCCTTTTCCCCTTAACCCTATTTATCATATCCTGTCTTATAGTCTCCACCTCGGGAAGCTCTGGCATTTTCCCCTCTTTTTAAGTTTTATTACTTTTTGTAAATAATAATACAATGAGGGAAAAATGCAAATAAGAGAAAAGGCAGGTGAAAGTTTAAACCCTAATTAATCAAGCACCCAGAAGATCTTTTATTGAAGAGATAACCCTTCTCTCGTTTGGTAAAAATGCCTTCTCAAGCACAGGTGAGGAAGGCGGTGGAACATTGGGAGCTGCCACTCTGACCACAGGAGCATCAAGAAAGTCAAATGCTTTTTCCTGAATCTGTGCTGCAATTTCTGCTCCAAACCCCATAAACTCCACAGCCTGATGGACAACAAGAGCTTTTCCTGTCTTCTTAACAGATCTTAATACAGTCTCAATATCAAGAGGATAAAGGGTGCGAATATCAACAATCTCTGCCTCTATACCCTCCTCCTCAAGTTTTTGAGCAGCCTTCAGACAAACAGGAACCATGGAAGACCAGCTTATAAGGGTAACAGCTTCCTTTGAAGTATCTGCTTCTCTTACCACTTTCGCTTTGCCAAGTGGAATAAGGTACTCTTCCTTTGGAACTTTACTTTTTGCAAGATTTTCCTCGTAAAGATTCTGGTGTTCAATAAATATTACAGGATTATCATCTCTTATGGAGTATAAAAGCATCCCTTTTGCATCATAGGCACAGGAAGGAGCAGCAATTTTTAATCCCGGAATATGAGCAAGAATTGCTTCAAGGCTTTGAGAGTGCTGTCCTGCGTATCCCTTTCCTCCCCCAATTGTTGTCCTTATTGTAAGAGGCAAAACAGCCTGTCCCCCCGACATGTATTTCCATTTTGCTGCCTGATTTGCAACCTGGTCCATAGCCTGCAGAATAAAGTCAATATACATTATCTCAACAACAGGCCTTAAACCCCTCAAGGCTGCTCCAATTCCGCTTCCAATAATTGCCGATTCCGAAATGGCTGTGTTGAAAACCCTGTCTCTTCCAAAGGCCTCAAGAAGTCCTCTTGTGACATTATAGGCACCCCCGTAGTCAGCAATATCCTCCCCCCATAATACAACCCTTCTATCCCTTGCCATCTCCTGAAACAAAGCCTCAGTTATAGCTTCCCTGTAAGTTATCTTCTCTTCAGGGTCCCTTTCCAAAAGGGGAAGTTTTTTAAAAACGGGGGGATTTTTAAATTCATCAGGAACCTTTTCAGAAAAGGTGCTACTGAAAAGACCAAAATACATATTTTTCGGATCAGGGCTTTTTGCCTCGGCTGCCTTAATCGCCATCTCCTCGTTTCTTTTTCTTGCCTCTTTTTTAAAACGTTCGAATTCTTTCTCTGTTATAATACCCTCTTCAATAAGTTTTTTGGGGAAGGTTTTAAGAGGCTCGACTTCTTTCCAGGCTTCAAGTTCCTCCTGTGCTCTGTAGTCATCTCCTTTATCCTTCACACTGTGACCAAGAAGCCTTGAGCACCAGAACTCAAGAAAACAGGGTCCTTTTCCCTCTCGGGCAATCTCTGCTGCTCTTTTTACAGCATCTCTTACAGCAAGAGGGTCCATTCCATTAACAATCTCAGCGTGCATTCCCTCCTTATTATATCCAAAGCATCTTTCTGCAAGAAAATCTATTCCTGTGACCTCACCTCTTTGCTGTCCTGTCATTCCATATTGATTGTTGACAACACAGAATATGACAGGAATACCAAATTTTTTCTCCATTAAACCATTCGTAAACTGAGCCATACATGCCATATTCATTGCCTCGTGAGCTATACCGTTGTTAAAAGCACCGTCTCCTGCAAAGCAAAGTGTAACCTTCCCATCTTCAAAATATCTTGAGGCAATTCCAGAGCCAACTGCCATACCAAGACTTCCCCCCACAATGGCATTTGCCCCAAGATGACCTCTTCTGAAGTCAGCAATGTGCATGGAACCCCCTCTCCCTCTGCACCAGCCAAACTCCTTTCCGAAAAGCTCAGCTATTGCCCTGAAAAGATAAACTCTTAAAGCCTGTTCTTCAAGTTCCTCACGAGTTTTCCCTTCCTGTAAAAATCCGAGAAAGTCGCATATCTCCCTGTGCTGTTCTTCGGACAGAAAATTCAAAAGAGCAGTATCATCCATCCTCTTTATGGCAAAGTAACCTTTGGCAAGGGCATCTCCATGCCCACGATGAGTGCTTGTAATTAAATCACCGGGCAAAATTGCAGAAATTGCTCCTGTTGAAATTGCCTCCTGACCTATTGAAAGATGAGTTGCCCCAATATAAAGGTATCTTAAAGGACCGTATTTTCCCTTATTCACCCTTAATTCATAAATCATCTCCTCAAGAGACCTTATGTAAAGCATGCACTTTAGTATGTCTATGCAATCTTTTTTTGTTAAACCACCTTCCTCAAGCTCTTCTCTCAAAGATTTTTTGTACTGAAATTTGGGAATTTTACCCCTAACCTCAAGAATCTCCGGAGTAAAATCAGGTAAAATAATTATCTCCCTTACCATAACCTTATGCCTCCTTTTTAATCTCTCAGCTTCTAAAGAAGCTTTTTATTGGGTATAACACATAAAAAGCCAAAGGGGGTATCTCCTGTATTTTTCAGCCTGTGCTTTTCATGAGGAGGAATGTAAATTACATCTCCAAATTTTACATCAATCTCCTCCTCCCCCAGAAGAACTTTCCCTTTTCCTTTCAGGATAAAAACACCATGGTCGTGGGGATGGCTGTGAAGAAAAGTCCACCCCCCAGGTTCAACTTCAAAATAACGGATAACAAAATAAGGTGCACCTTCTCTTTCTCCTATTAGCACTTTCTTTGTGACAGATTTTGCTTCTTCCGAATTGTAAGATTCCTCTCTAACCTCCTCCCAGAAAAACTTCTCCTCTTTTTCGTAAAATCTGTGCACTTTCCCCATAATCTTACCTATTCTTTTGAAAACTGCTCTTTTTCTATCTGCATAATCTTTTCCACTTTAGGAGCAGAGCGTCCCCCCTGAAATTCTGACTTGAGCCAGGCATCAACAAGCATCTTGGCAAGTTCAACTCCAATAACAAAAGCACCCATGGTCATTATCTGAGCATTGTTTGACTTCCTTGATCTCTCTGCTGAATAAACATCATGGCAGCAAGCAGCTCTTATTCCCCTCACCTTGTTGGCAGCAATTGCCATCCCTATACCTGTTCCACATATTAAAATTCCCCTGTCAAATTCCCCCTTTGCAACAGCCTCTGCAACCTCTTTTGCCTTATCAGGATAATCAATGGGGTCCTTTGTCATCACACCAAAGTCCTTATACTCAACTCCCTTTTCCTTCAAAAAATCACAGATAGCATTTTTTAACTCAAGCCCATTGTGATCACAACCAACAGCTATTTTCATTTAAAACCTCCTTAAAACTTTTTATTTCTCCTTGCTGTAAAAACTTTTTTCAAGCTGAATTAAAGACTTTGCTGTATTCTCATCTGTAATCAGTATATTGATAAACCTCCCATGAAGTGCACCCAAAATTGATTTTACTTTACCTTTCCCTCCTGCAACTCCAATAACCTTTTCCATTTTTCTAAGCTTTTCAATGGGAACACTTATAATCCTGCGATGAAGTTCACAGTTCACCTTCTTTCCCTCAATATTGAAAAACTGGGCCATGATATTGCCAACTGCTCCCTCTTTCATCAAAATCTCTGTTTCAGGAAGACTTATGTAGCCAAGCTGAGCAAGTGTATTCTCCCTTCCCACCTCTCCAATTCCAACAAGGCAGTAGTCTGCAAGCTCTGCCATCTCCAGCGCTTTTTTAACGGTTATCTCTGATTTAAAAGAATCGCAAAGCTCCTCAGAAACTGTTATAGCCGGAGCATAAACATAGTAGCACTCACCCTTCCAAACAGAAGCAAGTCTTCCTCCTATGTCGTATGGATTAAGGGAAAAGGAGGTTGTAAGACCACCTATAAGATTTACTATCTTTAAATTCTTAAATTTGCCAGGCCTTATATAATCTGCCATCCTGTGAATGGTTCTACCCCATCCTATGGCAAGAAGCTGTCCATCCTGCAAGTGTCTTTCAAGATAGGTTGCCGCCGCTTTTCCCAGAGCATCTCTCACTCTGTTTTCATCTATTGCTGGGACCACCATTGCATCTTTCAAATTAAAAAGGGATATAAGCTCTCTTTCAAGAGAAAGACAGTTTGTTCCATTACCTATTATCTGAAAAATAACTATTCCCTCCTCCCTTGCTCTTTTTAAAATTCTCACCACCTTTGACCTGGAAAGGGAGAAGATGCGGGCAATTTCATCCTGGGTTAGACCTTCCTCATAATAAAGCCAGGCAACTCTTATAAGAAGGTCTTTATCTTCTATCATTTCATCCTGCCTTTTTGAACAAAATATCATATATTGAAAATTTGTCAAGTTCTTTTAAAAACCTGAAAAACTATATTTTAT
>JAGHCI010000123.1:0-7261 GCA_021160545.1 Candidatus Aerophobota bacterium
ATTTTAATTAAGGTGAACAGAGATTACCATCTGCCTTCCTTTGTGAATGAAAGGACTCTTGTCTTTGCGGTAAGTTATTCCGGCAATACTGAAGAGACAATCTCCTCCTTTAAAGAAGCTATAAGTTCTGGTTGTTTTGTAGTTTCAATTAGTAGTGGAGGTGAGTTAAGGAATTTGAGTGATAAAAACGGCGTTCCCTTCATAAAAGTTCCTTCAGGCATGCCTCCTCGCTGTGCAGTGGGTTTTTTAAGCATTCCTATGATAGTTATTGTTGAAAAAATTGTAAGGAAAGATTCCTTTGATTATAAGGAGCTTGTGGAAGTTATTTCTGTTCTTCGCAACAGATATCTTCCTGAGAAGAAAACAGAGGAAAATTTTGCAAAGTCAATTGCACTGAAGCTGAAAAGTAAAGTCCCCTTGATTTACGGGACCAGCAGACTAACAGATGTTGTAGCTCGAAGATTTAAAACCCAGTTTAACGAGAATTCAAAGGTGATAGCAAGCTGGGATGTGTTTCCGGAGATGAATCATAATGAAATTGTGCCTTTTTCAAGAGAAGGCGAGATTGACCTGAATATTTTTTACTCTTTGTTTATACGGGATAAGGGAGAGAGTGAGAGGATAGCAAAAAGAATTCAAATAACCCAATCCCTTTTTAGTCGAAAGGGTATAAATTACTCTGAAATATGGACAGAAGGAAAATCTTTTATAACAAGAATTTTTTCCTCCATTTACACAGGTGACTGGATAAGTTTTTATCTTGCGATGGTTCAGGCAACAGACCCCACCCCCATAGCTTTTATTGA
Source organism: Candidatus Aerophobota bacterium (assembly GCA_021160545.1). Classification (GTDB taxonomy): domain Bacteria; phylum Aerophobota; class Aerophobia; order Aerophobales; family B3-G15; genus CBFDTW01. Next base: position 807 of record JAGHCI010000123.1, read on the forward strand.
CCTTTTAAAAAATGAGCTCAAGAAAGCACAATAACACAGGTGGAAACCTTTTTGCGGAAAAAGTTAAGCCTGAAACGGAGGAGTCTGTTCCTCTTGCTGAGAGAATGAGACCGGAGAGATTTGAGGATTTTGTGGGGCAGGAAGAGATTGTAGGTGAAGGATCTCCTCTCAGGAAGGCAATAGAGGAGGACAGGCTTGTATCTATAATCCTCTGGGGTCCCCCCGGGTCAGGAAAGACAACTCTTGCAAGAATTATAGCTAAAAAAACAAAGTCTCATTTTGTTTCTTTTAGTGCCGTTGTTTCAGGTATTCCTGCCTTAAAAAAGGTGATAGAAGAGGCAATAAGGAGAAAAAAGTATTATAATCAGCGAACCATACTTTTTGTAGATGAAATTCACAGATTTAACAAAGCCCAGCAGGATGCTTTTCTCCCCTATGTTGAGGATGGGACCATAATACTTATTGGTGCAACCACTGAAAATCCGTCCTTTGAAGTTAATTCTCCTCTTTTGTCTCGCTCAACGGTTTATTGTCTGAGGTCCCTTTCTTTTGAAGAGCTGAAAAAGATAATTAAAAGAGCTCTCCAGGACAGGGAAAAGGGGCTGGGCAAATATAAGATAAAAATAACCCCTGAAGCTATTGATTATATAGTTAATATGGCAAATGGCGATGCCCGTGTTGCTTTAAATATCCTTGAGCTTTCATTTTTTACAAGTAGAAAAGGAGATAGTGCTTATATCACACCTGAGATAGTTACCAGAGTAATTCAGAAAAAAGTTCTGAGGTATGACAAAAGCGGAGAAGAACATTACAATTTAATTTCAGCTCTTCATAAAAGCATGAGAGACTCTGACCCTGATGCCTCTGTCTACTGGCTTGTTAGAATGCTGGAGGCAGGAGAGGACCCTCTTTACATTGCAAGGCGCATGGTAAGGTTTGCCTCTGAAGATATAGGTAATGCTGACCCGCAGGCACTTCAGGTGGCAGTTGCCTGTATGCAGGCGGTTCAATTTGTGGGAATGCCTGAGGCAAATCTTGCCCTCTGTCAGGCAGCAGTTTACCTTGCCTGTGCACCAAAAAGTAATTCCCTTTACAGGGCTTATTCTAAAGCCAAAGAAGATATCAAAAGGACTGGTAATCTCCCTGTTCCCCTTGCAATAAGAAATGCTCCCACTCCTTTTATGAGGGAATTAGGCTATGGCAGGGGTTATAAATATGCTCACGATTTTCCGGAAGGTTATGTAAAACAGACTCATCTTCCTCCTGAACTTGAGGGAAGTATCTACTATGAGCCAGTTGAACGGGGATATGAAAAAAAGATTAAAAGAAGAATGGAGAGATTGAGAAAAACTATTCAGAAGGGGGAAGAGGAGTAGCCCATGTTTCCTCATCAAGATAAAGTTCTGTAAAGGAACTGGGAGAGGGAATTGAAGGGGTGTTTATCTTATCAATTGCCTCCACTCTTATAAAAGAAGATCTGTACCAGTTGACAGAGGGAAGTCCTATATCCGGAATTTCCTTTAAAACTTTGTAAGTTTGATAAAATCTTTCCCATTTATTTTCTTCTTCAGGGTAGAAGCTGAAATCTCTAATAATATCAGTAAGTGTCAGGTTGCACTGTAGCAGGAATTTCTCAATTTGGTGCCATTTTTTAAGAGAAGCTTCAAGATGAGTTAATCCAAAATATCCACTGCATCCTTCACCTTTTAAAGTTTTAATACATCTTTGCAAAAATAACCTCAGTCCTGCCCATGTTTCAACAGGATCGGTTACAAAAGTATGGTATTTTTCGCAAAATTTTTGAGGAAGAGGGTCTAAAACATTATACTCTACCACTTCAATAGAGGATATTTTTTTCTGCTCAGCTCTTTTTTCTATAAAATCTGTTATTCTTTTGTCTATTTCTACAACAGTTATAAGGTTTGCAACTCCCATTAAACCTATGGCAAGAGATAAAAGATCATCGTCTCCAAGAATAAATATATTTTTTCCCTCAAGGTCCCCCCTCTCGTACATAAAAAGAGCCCTTTTTAAAGTGTCCTCCGCTCTCATAAAACCCTGGTCGTAGTCTTCGCAGGGGAGGGGCCTTTCTTTCACCACTTCCTCAAAAGTTTTCTTTAGCTTTCCTATTTTACCAGGATCAATTCCATTTTCACACACATCGCAAAGAGAATTAAGATAACTTTTTGTTTTTTTACTATTTTCCCTCAGTTTGAAAATGCCCCCCTCCCTTTTTATCAGACCCTCCCCTTCAAGATTTTTCAGTTCTTCCACAAATTCTTTTATACAGGAGTCCTGTTTTGCAATAAGCTGCCAGAAATCTTTAGGTCCTGTAACTAATTGCCTTATTATCTGTATAGCTGTCCGCTTCATCTAATTTTCCCCGTGTAAAGACACGAGTAGAGGTTTTTTTAGGCTTGAAAAATTCAACAAGTCTCTTATGTGCGGAAAATGAGCCATCAGGAGGACCACAGCTATAAACATCCAGAGAAACATATTGATATTCAGGCCATGTGTGAATGGCAATGTGAGATTCAGAAAGCAAAACAAAACCTGTAACTCCATACGGGTTAAATTGGTGAAAGGAGGACTTTATCTTGGTGAGCCCTGATTTTTCCACTGTTTTTTCTAAAGTTTCTTTTATTTCTTCCATTCTCATCAGCCTTTTTGGATCGCATCCGTAAAGGTCAGATACAATGTGTACTCCAAAGTTGTCTCTCCTTCTCATTTTTCCCTCCCTTGCACCAAAATAAATTTATTTCAAGTGTGTAGAGTTCAACTATACTTTCTTGATTTCTTCCACTTTCTTGTCTCTTAACTCATCTATTGTTTTCATATACTCATCTGTTATGGATTGGACTTCTTTTTCAGCTCTTCTTTTTTCATCTTCAGAGATTTCCTTGTTTTCCTCCATCTCTTCTATTTTTTCTCTTGCCTCGCGACGAATGTTTCTTATATTTACCTTTGCTTCTTCTGCCCATTGCCTTATTATCTTTGCAATTTCTTCTCTTCTTTCCTCCGTGAGAGGTGGCAGGGCTACACGAATTAAATTCCCGTCATCAGTTGGGTTTACTCCCAGTTCAGAGGCAAGTAAGGCTTTTTTTATGTTCTCCAAAATCGACTTATCCCAGGGTTCTATAACGATAAGTCTTGGCTCTGGGATGGAAATATTGGCAAGTTGTGATAATGGCATCTTAGAGCCGTAGCAGTCTACTTTGATACCACTTACCATTTCGGGAGTAGCTCTTCCTCCTCTCATAGTAGCATACTTTTTTTTAAGAGCTTCTTTTGTTTGTTCCATCTTCTCCTTGGTTTGCTGGTAAATTTTTTTTATGGGTAACATTTCCCCCCTCCAAATTTGCCTAATCCTCAACTATCGTGCCCACCTTTTCCCCGAGAACTATTTTTTTAATGGAATCAGGTTTATCTAAGTTAAATACCACTATGGGGAGTTTGTTATCCATACAAAGTGTAACTGCTGTGGAATCCATAACCTTTAGTCTTCTTCTCAAGAATTCCTGATAGCCAATTTTATCAAATTTTATAGCATTCTTATCCTTTAGGGGATCAGCAGAATATATTCCTTCGACCTTTGTAGCTTTCAAAATTACCTCTGCACCAATTTCAAGTGCCCGCAAAGCAGCTGCTGTGTCAGTGGTAAAGTAGGGATTACCCGTTCCTCCAGCAAAAATAACCACTCTTCCTTTTTCAAGATGTCTTAAGGCTTTTCTCCTTATATAGGGTTCTGCTATTTCCCTCATTTCAATAGAAGTTTGGACTCTTGTGATTATTCCTTTTTTCTCCAGAACATCCTGCAGAGCAAGAGCATTAATAATAGTAGCCAGCATTCCCATGTAATCTCCTGTTGCTCTATCTATCCCCTCTCTTGCTGCTTTTTCTCCTCTCCAGATATTCCCTCCACCTACCATAATTCCTATAGATACTCCCATTTCTTTTACTTTTTTTATTTCCTCTGAAATCCAGCTAAGTCGGGGAAAATATATACCAAAACCTTCTTTTCCTGCTAAGCTTTCTCCTCCTATTTTAAGCAGAATTCTTTTCCATTTTAATCTGCAACTCATATTGATTATTCCTTTTGAATCTCACCCAATTCAAATCTTACAAAACGAGCTATTCTTATGTTTTCTCCTAACTTGGCTATCATTTGCTGAAGGTATTCTTTAACAGTTTTTTCTTCATCTTTTATATAAGGCTGATTTAAAAGACAGACCTGTTCATAGAACTTCTTCATTCTTCCTTCAACTATTTTTTCGACAATATGAGATGGCTTTCCTTCTTCTTTTGCTTGCTCTGTGAGAATTTTTCTCTCCTCCTCTATTTTTTCTTGAGGAACATCTTCCTGGGAGACCCACTTAGGATTGGATGCAGCTATTTGCATTGCTATATTTTTAACAAATTGCTGAAATTCCTCATTTTTGGCAACAAAATCCGACTGACAGTGGGCTTCTACAAGAACACCAACTCTTCCATTGTGATGAATGTATGAGGTAATAAGTCCCTGATTGGTAACCTCTCCACTTTTCTTCTGGGCTATTTTTGCCCCTTTCTTTCTAAGAATTAACCTGGCTTTTTCTAAATCCCCCTTGCTTTCCTCTAATGCTTTTTTGCAATCAACAACTCCTGCATTGGTCTCTTCACGTAATTTTTTTACTTTTTCAAGCATATTCATATAAACTTCCTCCTTACTCTTCCTTTTCTTCTGTATCTTTGTTTTGAGGGTTGTTCACTCCTACTTCTGAGACTTCAGCTTTTTCTGGAACCTTCTCTAATTCCTCTTTTTCCTCTTCTTCTATTTTCTTTTTCTCTTCAATTAGTTTTTTCTTTTCAAAAATCTCTCTTCCTTCTATAACAGCGTCGGCAATTTTGCTTGTTATAAGCTTAATGCTTTTTATGGCATCATCATTGGCAGGTATGGGATAATCAACAAGCTCTGGATCTGCGTTAGAGTCGACTATAGCTACTATGGGTATACCCAGTTTTCTTGCCTCTTTCACAGCCGTATTTTCCACTCTTATATCAACTATAAAAAGAGCATCAGGTAATGTTTCTATATTTTTAACTCCTTCCAGGTTTTTTCTCAGTTTTTCCAGTTCTTTTCTTAATTTGGCCTCCTCTTTTTTTGGAAGCCTTTCCCAGAGACCCTCTTTTTCCTCTCTCTCCAGATGAGAGAGTCTTTCAATTCTCTTTTTTAAGGTGGAAAAATTTGTCAAAAATCCACCTAACCATCGATTATTAATGTAGTTAGCGCCGCACCTGTCAGCTTCTTCTTGAATACACTTTTTAGCCTGTTGTTTTGTTCCTACAAAGAGTATCTTTTTCCCCTCTGCAGCAAGGTCTCTTACAAAGTTATACGCCTCATCAAGAAGTTTTACTGTCTTGGTGAGGTCTATAATGTGCATCTGGTTTCTCTGCTGGTAAATGTAAGGCTGCATTTTCGGATTCCAGGCACTCTTTCTATGACCAAAATGAGCTCCTGCCTCTAAAAGTTCTTTCATGGTAACTTGCGGCACTTTTTTCGCCTCCTTTTTAGGTTATGTTTTTTCAAAATATTCCCTCCTCTACTCTAATTAAAAGTGGTTTTTTCTTTATTACAGGTAAATTGTTTATCTCTTTCAAAGCTTTTTGAATATTGTTTTCACAGGAAAGATGGGTAAGCATGATAATTGGAACAAGTTCGTCCTCCTTATCTTCTTTTCCTTTTTGAATTACTGACTCAATACTTATCTCATGCTCTCCTAAAACGTTTGCTATTTTTGCTAATACTCCTGCTTTGTCAATAGCATAAAACTTCAGATAATATTTTGTTTTAGTTTCTTCTATAGGTTTCAGATAAAGAGAGGGATTTTTTTGAGTTAGAAATAAACTTCTACCTTGAGCTATGCATATGAGATCTTCTATAATAGCAGTAGCAGTAGGATATTTTCCTGCCCCGGGTGCTTGCATTCCTATTTCAAGACCTATTTCATCCCTTATCTCTAATCCATTTTCCACACCCTCAAGGCGAGCAAGCCACCTATCCTTAGGGATAAGTGCCGGGTGGACTCTTGCTTCAAGTGTGTTATCCTTTGCCTGAGCTATTGCAAGCAGTTTTATCTTGTAACCGAGCTCTTTTGCATATATAACATCTCGAAAGGTTATATCGGTTATCCCTTCAACATAAATTGATTCAAGAGGAGGGAAATATCCAAAAACAAGTCCCAGAAGAACAATTAATTTATGAGCAGTATCTTTCCCATTAATATCTTCTGCAGGGTCAGGTTCTGCATATCCTTTTTCTTGAGCTTCTTTTAAGAGATAAGAAAGATTCTTTTCTTTTTTTTCCATTTCCGTCAGGATAAAGTTACAGGTTCCATTAAATATTCCCACCAGTTTTTCTATTTTTGAGGGAGAGTTCATAAGACTTTCAATTAACCTGTAGGCTGCTATGTTGGAGG
>JAGHCI010000152.1:0-4813 GCA_021160545.1 Candidatus Aerophobota bacterium
ACCACAATGCTCTGGGAAGAAATTTTTATCTCAGAATTGCCCCAGAGCTTTACTTGAAGAAACTTGTGGTAGGAGGTGTGGAGAGGGTTTATGAACTGAGCAAGAATTTCAGGAATGAAGGTATTGATAGATTTCACAATCCAGAGTTCACAATGCTTGAGGTTTACCAGGCTTATGCTGACTACATTGATGTAATGAATCTTGCACAGAAAATTATCTGTGAGGTAACAAAAAAGGTAAAAGGAAGCTTGAAAATTAATTATAATGGCAAAGAAATAGACCTTTCTCCTCCCTGGAATAAACTCACCTTTAAAGATGCTCTGGAAAAGATTGGGAATATAAAAGTTAACATTGAAGACGAAAAGGAACTAAGAGAGGTCGCAAAGGAATGTGAAATCAACGTGGAGGAGTTATCAAAATCCCAGATACTTGAGCATCTCCTGGATAAAAAGGTGGTCCCTTATCTTATTCAACCAACTATAATATACGACTATCCTTATGAGACAGCTCCTCTTGCTAAAAGAAAAAAAGAAAACCCTTCTCTTGTGGAAAGATTTGAACTTTTTGTGGGAGGGTGGGAGCTTGCCAATGCCTATTCAGAGCTTAATGATCCTATTGAACAAAAAGAAAGATTTGAAAGGTTTGCAAATAAAGAACTTATGGATAGAGACTTTCTGGAGTCTCTTGAATATGGAATGCCTCCAACAGGAGGGCTGGGGATAGGAATTGACAGGTTAATTATGCTGCTTACCAATTCTTCCTCAATAAGAGAGGTTATTTTATTTCCTCAACTTAAACCCAGAGAAGACAAACCATAACCCAGGAGGAATATTAATGAGTCAATGGGTTTATCTTAGCGGGAAATATGTTCCCAAAGAAGAAGCAAAAATATCTGTGTTTGACCACGGCTTTCTTTATGGAGACGGAGTTTTTGAAGGAATAAGGGCTTACAAGGGAAGGGTTTTTAAATTAGATGAGCATATAGAGCGCCTGTTTAGATCAGCCAAGGCAATTTCTTTAAAGATTCCCCTTTCTAAGGAGGAACTTAAAGAAAAGATTCTTGAGGTATTGAGAAAAAATAAGCTACTTGATGCCTATATCAGACTTGTTGTTTCAAGGGGAAAAGGCGACCTTGGGCTTGACCCGGCAAAATGCTCCTCACCTGAGGTTATAATAATAGCTGATAAAATAAGAATATACCCTGAAAAACTATACGAGGAAGGACTTGAGGTTATAACTTCCTCGGTTAGAAGAAACAATCTTTCTGCTCTTGATCCGCGGATAAAATCTCTTAATTATCTTAATAATATTCTTGCCAAGTTGGAGGCAACAGCAAAGGGAGCACCTGAGGCTATTATGTTGAATCAGGATGGGTATGTTGCAGAGTGCACCGGAGACAATCTCTTTATAGTTGAAAGAGGAGTTCTGGTTACTCCTCCTATATGGATAGGTGTTCTCAAGGGGATAACAAGGGATGTTGTGATTGAGCTTGCCAGGAAGGCGGGTATACCATGCGAGGAAAAAGCTTTTACTCTTTTTTCTGTTTATTCAAGTGATGAATGTTTTTTAACAGGCACCGCAGCTGAAGTTATTCCTGTAACAAAAGTTGACGGAAGAATTATCGGGACCGGGAAAGCAGGTCCCATAACAAAGCTTCTAATTAAAAAATTCAGAGAGCTTACCGAAAAAGAAGGAGTTCCTATTTATGAATGATTAAAATAAGGAGGAAAAAATGGCAAAAATATACTATGATAGTGATGCAAATATTGAACTTATAAGACAAAAAGTTGTAGGGATAATTGGTTATGGCAACCAGGGACATGCTCAGGCTCTTAATTTAAGGGATAGTGGGGTTAAGGTTATAGTAGGTGAGCTTGAGAGAAGTCCGGGTTGGGAAAAGGCAAAAGAGGCTGGGTTTGAAGTTATGTCTGCAGCAGAAGTTGCAAGGAGGGCAGATTTTATCCAGTTCCTTATCCCTGATGAATATCAGCCCGAAGTTTATAAGAAAGACATAGCTCCTTTTCTTGAAGAAGGAAATGTCCTTGCTTTTTCTCACGGGTTTAATATCACCTTTCATCAGATTGTGCCTCCTGAAAATATTGATGTTCTTATGGTTGCACCTAAAAGCCCTGGGGCTCTTTTACGCCGACTCTATCAGGAAGGAAGAGGTGTTCCCTCTCTTGTAGCAGTTCATCAGGATGCTACAGGTAAGGCAAAAGACCTTGCCTTATCCTATGCTAAAGCTATAGGTTCTACGAGAGCAGGGGTTATAGAAACCACCTTTGCCGAGGAAACAGAAACTGATCTTTTTGGAGAACAGGTGGTTTTATGTGGAGGAGTTACCTCTCTTATAAAAGCTGCATTTGAGACTCTGGTAGAGGCAGGATATCAGCCAGAAATTGCTTATTTTGAATGTCTTAATGAATTAAAACTTATAGTTGATTTGATTTATGAGTCAGGAATTAGCGGTATGAGAGAGGCTATAAGTAACACCGCTGAGTATGGAGATCTTACCCGCGGTCCAAGAATAATAAATTCCCAGGTTAAAGAAGAGATGAAGAGGATATTAGAGGAAGTGAGAACAGGGAAATTTGCCAGAGAATGGGTTCTGGAAAACCAGGTAAATCGTCCTGTTTATACTGCCTTGAGAGAAAAAGATAGAGAACATTTAATTGAAAAAGTGGGTGCGAAGTTAAGAGAGATGATGCCCTGGATAAAAGGGGAGGGTAAATGAAACAGCACCTTATATCTGTAGAGGTGGAAAATAAGTTTGGAATCCTGGCAAGAATAGCCACTCTTTTCAGTGCGAGAGGATATAACATTGATAGTCTGGCTGTAGGGAAAACCGAGGATCCAACAGTTTCACGAATAACCATGGTTGTTCCAGGAGATGATCAGATTATAGAGCAGGTGATAAAACAGCTTCGTAAACTTATAGATGTTATAAAAGTTGTAGATCTGACAAATCAGTCCACTGTTACAAGAGAACTTATTCTTGTAAGAGTTAATGCCAAGGGAAAAGATAGAGACGAGATAATGAGACTGGCACAGATTTTTAGAGCTCGAATAGTTGATGTGCATCCTGAAAGTTTCACTCTTGAAGTTACAGGTGATGATGAGAAAATAGAAGGTATTCTGACTTTGCTGAAACCTTTTGGGATAAAAAAGCTTGTCAGAACAGGGAAAATTGCTTTACCAAGAGAAATTAAAAAGGAAGAGAAAAAAGGAAATGAGAGAGAGAACACTGGTATTGATAAAACCCGATGGGGTATGTAAGCGTTTGATTGGAGAGATTATAAAAAGGATTGAGGAAAATGGCTTCAAGATAGTTGGTTTGAAAATGGTCAGAGCGAGAAGGCAGGAGATTGAAAAATTCTACGAGCCTCATAAAGATAAACCCTTCTTTCCAGGACTTGTTGACTTTATGCTGACGGCTCCCTGTGTTGCTATGGTGGTGGAAGGAAAAAATGTGGTGAAGAAAATAAGGGAACTTATAGGGGAAAGGGTCCCAAGTGAGGCAAAAAAGGGTAGTATCAGAGGTGATTTTGGTTCTGATGGAAGGAGAAATGTGATTCATGGGTCCGATTCTTCTTCTTCAGCAGAAAGAGAGATAAACTGTTTTTTTTCAAATGAGGAAATATTTTCCTACGAAGAGGAGGACTGGTTAAACAGCGAACCAGGTTAAAGCAATGCCAGAGATACTTCCTTTTAAAGGGATAATTTACAACAAAGACAAGGTGGGCGATATAAGCAAAGTAGTGGCTCCTCCTTATGATGTAATTTCACCTTCGCAGCAGGATTTTTATTATAAGCTGCACCCTTATAACATAATAAGAATTATACTGGGCAAGGAGGAGCCAGGAGATAACTTAGAGAAAAATAAGTACATCCGTGCGAAAGAATTTTTTAGAGAGTGGTTGTCTCAGGGGGTATTGATAAAAGAAAAAATTCCTTCAATTTATGTTTATTATCAAAAGTATACAGTGGAAGGAGAGGTGTTTGAGAGGAAGGGCTTTATTTCTTTGATGAGGTTGGAGGATTTTTCCTCAGGAAGCGTTTTCCCTCATGAGGAAGTTTTTCCTGAACCTCAGATGGACAGGTTGCGCCTTTTGAGAAGTTGTAATGCTAATTTTTCTGCCATATTTTCCCTTTTCAGTGATCCTGAAAGAAAAATAGACTCTCTCTGTAAAGAAGAGGAAACTATATTTGAATTTGAAGACTTTGATGGAATAAATCATAGATTATCTGTCATAAGAGATAGTGGACTTATTAAGGAGATTTGTTCTTTAATGAGGGAGAAGAGGATATTTATCGCTGATGGACATCATCGATATCTCACCTGTCTCAGGTTCAGAGAGGAAATGAAGAAAAAAACTGGCTTTCCAGCTGGAATAGATTACACGATGGTGTATTTTTTAAATATGGATTCAGGTAGTGTGACTATACTTCCTGTTCACAGACTTATTGGGGGTCTCGAGCAAGATGAACTTGAAAAAATTGCAAGAGGAATGGAGGAATTTTTTCAGGGAAAGCCTTTTGGGCGGTTTGAAGAGAAAGAAGATGGCACATATAGAAGCTTTCTTTCCATGATAAAAAATTCTAACATTCCGGGAATGTACACCAGAAAAGGAGGATATTTTCTTCTCTTACCCAAGAGAGATGAACTTTTTTCAGGAAAAATTAAGTCAGCAGTTTTAGATAATATCCTCAAAAAGATTATTAAAAGAAAAATAAATATCCACTTCACCACAAGTAGTTTTGAGGCAGTAGAAAAGGTTAACAAAGGGGAATTTCAGATAGCTTTCTTTCTTCC
>JAGHCI010000085.1:0-2965 GCA_021160545.1 Candidatus Aerophobota bacterium
CAGACATATCTGAAATCCCCGATGATGCCATGACCGTTTGTTCTTATGGCATGGGTTCAATAGCACCCCTGACCCCCACACAAGAAAAAGAAATGAAAGAATTGGGATTAACAGAAGAGAAAATCAAGGACAAACTAGCCGCCGCTATAAAAGAACTTGAAAGCTATACTGGGCAAAAAATAGATGCAATTGTGCCCGTTGAGATTGGTGGTGCAAATACTCCAACTCCTGTGGCTGCGGGTGCTAGATTAGGACTCTTAGTTCCCGATGGAGACTACAGTGGAGGTAGAGCAATACCTGAAGTTATTCAAACAACACCTCATCTAAATGGTTATAAGATGGCACCATTGGTCAGTGTAGATCAGTGGGGTAACACTGTTATTATCAAGGATGCTATCAACAATAAAGTTGCTGAAAAGCTTGGGAAGTTGGTATCGATTTTAGCATATGGCAGATTAGCTGGAAACGCTACATATCTTATCCCTGCAAGTGAAATGAAGAAGATCATTGTTCCAGACACATTAACAAGGGCTTTTGAACTGGGTAGGGCTATAAGAGAAGCTAGAGAGGCAGATAAAGACCCTGTGGATGCTATAATCAAATACACCAAAGGATGGTTACTTTTCAAAGGAAAAGTTGTTAAGAAGGAGGATGAAGACAGAGAAGGCTACTACTGGGGCACGGTAACCCTTGAAGGAGTAGATGATTTTGAAGGCCATACGTTTAAATGGTGGTTCAAAAATGAAACTCATATCTCTTGGTACGATGAAAAACCATTCGTAACAAGCCCAGATATCATTAGTGCTGTCCATCTAGAAAACGGTGAGCCCGTTACTAACCCTGGTATCAAAGAAGGAGATAATGTTGCAGTAATAGGGGTTAGAGGGGCAGATGTTTTTAGAACCCCGAAAGGATTGGAAGTTCTTGGTCCCAAGCACTTTGGATTTGATATTGAATACATTCCCATAGAGAATGTTGTCAAAGAGTTATGAAACTTGTATTTTAAAACTTGAGGGGAGGAAGATGTATGGCTGAGGCAACATCAAAAGTTGTTGATAAGTTTGGAGATTATGCCTTGACTCCTGTGCCTAAGAGTGAAAGAAAAACTTTACTGAATCAATTTTTAGTCAATGCTGGATACATTATCTGCTTGGCAGGTTTATTTTCAGGAGCTAGTCTGGGTCAAGGAATGACATTAAAAAATGCCATTATTGCTACACTTATTGGATCATTTATTCTTGCACTATATGCATCTCTAACAGCAATCCCAGCTGCCAAGTATGGTGTGTCAACTACTGTACTAGGAAGGCATGCATTTGGAAGATGGGGAGTAGTGATAATAGCATTAATTATCTTTATACTAAATGGAGTTGGATGGTTTGCATATGAAACTGCATTGTTTGGGCTAACACTACAAGAGATGTTTCCAGGACACTTCATAACAAACTGGCAAGTAGCGAGCATATGGGGAGGAATATTGATGATGACCACTGCAATAATTGGATACAGGGCAATAGGCGTTTTAAGCTTTCTTGCAGTACCACTCATTGCCACATTATCCTTAGCTGGATTAGCAGGTGCCACAGCACAAGTTGGAGGATTTTCAAAGCTATTTGAGATTTTACCCCCAGGAGAGCCGCTCACTATAGCTACTGCTGTCACAATTACAGTAGGATATTTTGCAATTGGGGCTGCTTGTCAACCTGATATAGCTAGATATGCTAAGAATGAAAAAGTAGCAGTTGGATCAGTATTTGCAGGATTCTTGCTTGCAAATCCGTTGATAATGCTTGCTGGTACGGCAATGATTCTTGTTACATCAACTGCAGGCGTTGGAACAACTCCGAATTTACCCAAGGCAATGCTTTCACTGGGACTGGGAGCGGGAGCATTAGCTGTAGCAGCACTAGGTCAGTGGACAACAAACGATAACAACCTTTATACTGGTTCTTTAGCCTTGGTAAATATCATTCCACTACCAAAGAAACTACTTGCTGCAGTAGTTGGAATTGCAGGAACAATAATTGCTGCAATTGGTATTTATCAATACTGGGTACCTTGGCTAATCTTTCTTGGAGTTTTTGTACCACCAATGGCAGGAGTCATGATTGCTGACTATTACGTTCTCCGTAGGATGAACAAAAAGCATTATGCATTCGGACCTGGAACTAGATATAGCAAATTTGACATTTCCGGGCTACTATCCTTCCTACTAGCAGGTCTTTTAGCTAAATATGTACTTGTATCCAGTGTTATCCCAGGAGCAATAATTGGCTTAGCACTAGGCTTTGTACTCCACATAGTACTAACATATGTGTTAGATCCTATAAAACTAGCCAGGGTTGGTATCGTTGAAGAAAGTGAATATGGGTTCTGAGGAGGTAATATTATGGATAAGGGAATAGCATCTTGGATAGACCAGATAAGAAAGATACTATATATCTCTTTGACAGTAGCAGTTATTGGAGTTATCATCGCGGCATCCACAGGGCCTATATATGTAAGGGTGAGTTATGGAATAATCTACTTATTAGCAATATTAGCAACAGTTATTGGACTACAATCGCATACAAAAATTACAGAAGAATTCCAGAGAGAAATGTTATACCCAGCACAACATGCGGCATTCATGAATCTCGCCTTTGCATTATCTATTTTGTTGTTAATACAGTCTTCATTGTATAGGCATACGCCATATTTTGCACTAATAAATACAGTATTTGCAATTGTACTGGGGGGTCTTGGACTCTTTGTTCTTTACAGAAACAGAATGAAGTATGATATCCCAGTGGCTCCATGAGATAACAAAATCTTTTTTTCTCTTTTTGAATATATTAAAATTAGTGGTGACTCAAAATGGAGTTAATGACTGCTATTAAAGGTCGTAGGGCTGTTAGGAGGTTCCGGGAGGAGCCTATACCATTAGAGTATTTAAAGAAGATTCTTGAGGCTGGGGTTTGGGCGC
>JAGHCI010000106.1:0-2899 GCA_021160545.1 Candidatus Aerophobota bacterium
GATGAGTGTAATGAGGGCATAACGTTGTTCAAGAGTGAGAAAATCCCCCGTCTGTGTAAACGCGATAAATGAGAGCAGAGTCACAATTGCCATTGTGATTAATCTTTTCTTATTCATTTAGAGTCACAGTTGGTTGAATGATATTATTTCTATGTTTTCCTCTTCGACTAACTCGTCAAGTACTTTTTTCACCTGGAAAACGTTCTCCAAGTCAACTATCGCATACATAACTGCTAGACTTGGATAACGCCTCCCACTTGCAACTAGAAATGGAGGCACAGCTATACTTGTCGTGAAATCTACCTCAAACTTTTGCTCTTTGAGTTTACCCGCAAACTTAGCAAGTATGTTGTCCTCAATGATATCCCCTCTAACAATTATCTCGACTGTAATCTGTTTAGCCAATCTTTTTCACCGGTCCGAGATTCAAACTTATAACAATATTCAAGATAAAACCATTACGCTTTTTGCCCAAAGCGACCATGGCTCTTCTGGTACCTATTTCCACATCAAATAAGATAAGTATATAGTTAAGTCCAAAAGGATACCTGTTGCAAGACCGCTATAGTCAACCGAGCATAAACACCCTTAACATAGGCTGAAGGATGCATAGCATCATGAGTCAACCCTTACGTGGCTCAGAGACGTATATTAACCAGCCAAAGTAACAGGGATCAAGTTTGTTCGTCCCTCTTGTATAGTATTTCACCGCCCACGAGGGTCATATAGCACTCCGCTTCTTTGATCTCATCCCATGGGATCTCAGATAGATCTCTGTCGAACACAGCTATGTCCCCGAGTTTCCCCTTCTCTATGCTGCCTACCATATCCTCTTGGAACCCAGCGTAAGCTGCGTTAAGGGTGTAACACATCACAGCCTCCTCCAGGGTTACCCTGCTTTCCCTCATGGTGTGGTTAACGGCGCTCCAGATACCATATACCGGGTTGAAAGGCATTCCATCGCTGCCAAAGGCAACCCTTATCCCCTCATCCAACATGCCGCGATACTGGTTGCTCATCCTCTTACGCCTGTCTCCTAGTCGCTGATTATACATACCTCCTAGCTCACCCCACTCCCCGATAAAGTTAGGCTGCATATCGGGTATGATTCCCAGCTGTTTGATGCGTTCAATCTGCTGCACACTTGTTATCTCACAGTGCTCAATCCTGTGCCGGTGATCCTTACGGGGAAACCGCCTCAAAGCCTCCTGAATAGAGTCCAATACGACATCTATCGCTAGATCTCCTATAGCATGAGAGGCGGTCTGAAGACCTGCTTCATGGGCTCTCCATATTTTCTCTGTGAGGGTCTCCCGGGTCTCAAGCAGCAGCCCCCTAGTAGTTGGATCATCCTCATAGGGCTCAAACAAGGCAGCTGTCCTAGCCCCGAGGCTCCCATCAACGAATAACTTGATGGGGCCAAGACGAACGAACTCCCCCGTCTGGTTTACACCCTTTTCGACGGCGTCATCCGCCGCGTCTCCCCGCAGCATGAGGGTTGTTCTTACTTTGAGTTTTCCCTCCCTTTCTGCACGATGGTAGGCCTCAATCTCCCTACTGCTTAGACCTGCGTCATGCACCCCGGTGCAGCCTAGGCTGAGGGCGAGTCTGCTCGCCAGTTCAAGGCCGTCAACCATAGTCTCTACACTGACAGGGGGGATGTGTGACTCTATTAGATCTCGGCAGTCTCGAAGTATGCCTGTGAGCTCTCCAGCCTCATCTTTATCTATGCTTCCCCCTGCGGCGCTCTGGGTCTCGGGGGTAATTCCCTCTACCTCCAGGGCCTTCGAGTTTACGCTGATTAGGTGACCACACACTCGGCTCAGCATAACAGGGTTGTTGGGTGCAACAGGGTCTATGTCGTGTTTGGTTAAGTATCTTTTTTCCGGCCACTTAGACTCGTCCCACCCCAAGCCTATGATCCATTCTCCGGGCTCTGTGTTTTCCACGCGTTCTTTCAGCAGGTTTAAGGCTTCCCCCATGGTCTTGGCTTCGTTGAGCAACACCATGGATTTCATGGCTATTCCCATCCATAAGAAGTGGCAGTGGCTATCGATTAGTCCCGGGGTAATTGTTTTACCTTTTACGTCGATAATCTCTGCGTCGGGTGGCACCTTGACTTGGCCCCGCTTGCCCACCTCCACGATGTATTTGTCTTCTAATATTACTATGCTGTCTTTGAGTGGCGGGGCTCCTGTCCCATCTATTAATGTAGCCCCCATTAGCGCCTTTGGACGAGCGTATTGACTCATGTTGAACAAAGTCTGTACCCACGACCCCCTTATAAATCTATCATATTCACTTAGTATATATTTATTAAATCCATCATTACACTGCCTATACTCGTTTTTCTTCAACTAGAATACGTATTCAGTGGCGAGGCCTGGGTGTGAGGCACATACCTCATAACCATATACAAACCCTAAAGACATGAGACCCTCATTAAACCATTAGATCTACTACGGGGGGCGCTTCTGCGCCCTGTAGCAGATATGATTTTTGATAGATTTATTTATGGGCTTTGTATAATGGTGTTGGGCTCGTGGTCTAGCTAGGATATGATTTGGGTTTGCGGAACCTGAGATCGTGGGTTCGAGTCCCACCGAGCCCGCCATATTTTCTTCAGCGTCTTTATTCATCGGGGCTAGGCAGCACCTTGTTCTGGCACCCTAGATCAACGCGTCTCAGGCTTGCAGAGGGGAAACGTGTAGATGTCCCACAGGGGATGAGCATAAGAGAGCTAACCGGGGGATACATGAGGTTGACTACAATCTTCCTGACGTGGATCCGCCTCCTTGACGCATTTAAACAATGTCTCCCCCGTGTTGGGCTCGTGGTCTAGCTAGGATATGATTTGGGTTTGCGGAACCTGAGATCGTGGGTTCGAGTCCCACCGAGC
>JAGHCI010000164.1:0-2762 GCA_021160545.1 Candidatus Aerophobota bacterium
ACATTGTACTCCCCTGGCTTCTTTTTGGATCCAGCAATTTTAACATAGGTCATATCCCTATTAATCTTCACCTTTGGAAGCGGGATAGCCTTCAACTTCCACATCGAACATCACCTCCTACCTCTTGCAATTACAATCCCAGCAATCAAAGCTAAAGCTCCTATAGCAATTTCTTTTAACCCAATCTTAAACTCAGGCTTTTCTTCCTCCTCCGGCTTCTCTTCCTCCGGCGGTTTTTCCTCAACCTTCAAAACCCAAGTCATTCAGGCTCCACCCCCACGTAAATCCTGACAGGTGAGCCACTTGAAGCACTACTGCTCCTAGCCTTCAACGTACCAAGAACCTTCATTCCCTTTATCTGATTATACCTAATCACAGCGTCGGCAGCAATATCCTTCTTCAGCTTCGTCTCCTCATGGCTTTCACTACTCCCCGCATAGTACCTCGTATAAACATCCTTGAGCTCAACGGTAGCAGCAGCACCGCTCTTATTCTCAATCCTTATCTCTCTAATGTTCAAAATCTCTATATCACTAGCCTTCAGAATCTCAGTATCAGTATCAGCAGCGGTAATCTCTACGTACTTACCCTTCCCGCTCATTCACCAGCACCCCCAGCTATAATCCTCCAATCCTCAATAATCTTCAACCTACCCTCAGCCTGCAACTCAGAAGCCTTTGCCTTTATCGCATCAGCATCCTTAATCTCCTCAAGTCTACACCTGTTCACAACAAACCTCAAAACTGTTTTCTCATCCTCAAAGCTATCAGCGTAAGCCCTCAGAACAATTGTATCAAGGTTCTTCACAGTCACTATCCTCAAAACTGGTGGATTAGCATCAAAAGGTATATCAGCCTTCGTATAAGGCCCAACGTACTTATTCTCGCTCAAGTCCTCAGCAGGCTCAAACCCTGACTTCTCAAGCATGTTGAAGTACCTCGTCGATGGCAATCTAACGTACAGCAACGTATCTCCCTTCATCCCAATGGCAAGCTCGTACATACTCAGCATGTTCTCAGGGTACATCCCAAGCCCACCACTTGCATTACTCAAATCAAAGTCATCATAGCTCCACCTTTTAATTATCTTTGAAGCATACCTGGAAAATCTCTGAACACTCCTAACTCTGTAAACCTTCTCTCCCTTCCCTGTTTCTCCCCATCCCCCCTTAAAGTACACATACATGCCAGTATTGACTAGAGGTTCAAAAGAAAGTTTAATCATAGAACAACCTCTCGTATACCTCTCCCTCCAAGACAAACTCAATGCTGCTCAGATCAGTCCCATCAGCCACTTCTCCACCAATCGTGTACGTTGCAGTACCACCCTCATCCACAGCCTGCTCAATGTTATCTCTCACCTTAATCGTAACCTGATTCCCTGAAGTAGAAACAACCTGCGCTATGTACTCACCGCCCCCAAGAACATGCACGTTCAGAACCCTTGCAATCTTGCTCAAAGCTCCAACTCTGTGAGTAAATCCACCAGTTGAATAACTGCTCGGCCCTGAAAAAGCCACTCCAACCCTCTTTAACCTCTCCCTCATAAATCTTGGCTTCATCCTATCACCTCAAAAAAATGTTTATAGTGAGAACTTCTCAGCAGCCTTGATTATAACGCATATCGGCCTAGCCATATCATCTCCATTCGTATGATACCTGCATTGTATCCTGTAGCTGTTTCCGGGGAATATCTCAATAGGCGTGTGTGCAATCACAGGATAGTCCTTGTTCAGCTCAAAAGGCGTCGGCTCAAGTATGTTCCTCTTCGGAAGCTCATAGAGCACGGCAACCATCTTCGGCGAATCAATAGGATCAGCCCATCCACAGTAAACCCTGCCCTCAGCGTTAGCTCCTGTACCAAGTGTCAGCTTACCATCACCGCTATCACTCTCATAGTAATCAGTACCGGCAGTAGCACTAAACAACCAAGTCGTCAATGCAGTTCCAGCCTTCTTTATATCCTGCGGTCTCGCAAGTATCAAGTCTAAGTCATCACCTTCCGCCCCTTCTCCAACGAACTTACCTTTCTTTCGCTCCCACTTCACAGCCCTAACCATGTCGTAAATAGCCTCCCTAGCTCTCCACAGGCACGCAAAGACCTCCTCATTCTCTGCAACACTCATCAATCTCTTGTTTATCGCTCTTATCTCTCCAATGTCCAAGCTTCCCTTACCCTTATCCGCATTCACAGAGTAAATAGTAGTCCCCCTAGCCGCCTCAAGATTCGCCTCGTACTCCTTAACAATCTCCTCAATCTTCAACATCTCAAAAACTCCCATACCTACTCACCTCACGAAAGCGCAAATATCTCCTCCTCAGGCTCAACACTCGCAGGCGTCTCAGGTACTGCTTCCACCACTTCAGGCACTCCCTCCGGTACCGCATGCTCAGCAAGCCTCTCCGCCGCATATCCGGCGGCCATGCTCCTTACTGCAAGCTCCTCAGCCATTCCTCTGAACCCTCCCGGTACAAAGTACTCAATCGCATCAAGCACAATGCCACCAACGCTCCCAGCAGCCATCATGAAGAACAGGAATCCAATGAATCCTCCCACAGACACACTTATCGCATAGAATATAGCTCCAATCGCACATCTGACAGCACCCTTCAGCCCAACCTTCCTCAATCCAGTTACCCCGGTCGTCTTAGCTGCATACTCAGCTCCAAGCTCACCGATCCCCAAACCTAAAGCAGCGCTGGCACCACTAGTAAACACCTTGAAAATCTCCTCTCCCATTTCCTCCCTAACACCCGTCACCA
>JAGHCI010000148.1:0-3744 GCA_021160545.1 Candidatus Aerophobota bacterium
ACATAAACATATGTAGAATCCTTAGAATTACTTCGATGATTTCTTTTAATGTAACCGCAATTAAAATAATTTTTAATTTTCTGTAAAGTTGGAAGGCGAAGATAACTCTGATTAATATGAAACTCGGGAATTACCTTTATTCCTTGCTTCATATGCTTATCACGATAAAAAGCTACATGAAACGTACCTTCTCCCTCAACAAAACCACTAATATACCAAGGATTAAGAGAAGATTTCCTTGAACTTTCCTGCTGGTTGTCTGCACTCAACACTTTTTTACTCATGATTTAATTATATCACAAGTAGTGTGAGATACTCAAGTCTCCTCCTAAATGAGACTTTCCAGATTTTCCAGCATATAGCTAGATTTATAGACAGCACGAATCTACTGTCTCACGACGTTCTGAACCCAGCTCGCGTACCGCTTTAATTGGCGAACAGCCAAACCCTTGGGAGCTTCTTCACCCCCAGGATGCGATGAGCCGACATCGAGGTGCCAAACCTCCTCGTCGATGTGGACTCTTGGAGGAGATCAGCCTGTTATCCCCGGAGTAGCTTTTATCCGTTGAGCTTCCACCATCCTACGTTGAATGGTCGGATCACTAAGTTCTGCTTTCGCAACTGCTCGACTTGCGGGTCTCGCAGTAAAGCTGGCTTATGCCTTTGCACTATTATCCCGATTTCCATCCGGGACTAGCCAACCTTAGTAAACGCCTCCGTTACTTTTTGGGCATTTGTGTTAACCTAATCCTTTAATTTTATAAGCCATTGATGAATGAATAAATTTCTTAATAATCTTAGTAAACCGATCTGCTGATTCAGCTAAAATCATAATTTGATAGCCTTCTTTTTGTTTCCTTAGTTTACATTGAATACCGAATTTACTTTCAAGCGCGTTAATTAATCTCTGAATCTCTTGTTTCGTAAATCTTTGAGTATTGATAATTCTTACCTTGTGACGCTTTGATTTTATTGAACCATCATCCATAAACCAGACCGCCAAGCTTAACGGTGTAAGCCATCGATGAATCAATCTTGGAACAACTTTTTTTCCATTTCGATAAAATTGATGGGCATAAAACCTAAAACTACCATGACTCAATGTATTAAACCAGTATTTTTGACACACTTTATCTTTTATTACCTGCTCTTTTATTTGTGGTGGCGTACAAACCCATTCTTTAAATTCTTGATACAACCAATCAACATATTCCTTTTGTTTAATTGAATGTTCTATCTTTAATCTATATGTTCTTCCTTTATTTTGCGCTTCAAGATGTCCATCTCCCAACAATTTTCCAATAATAATTTCACGTTGTCTCTTGGTTAACTTTAATCCTTTTTTATAATTTTCAATTGAGTTAAAGCGCATATTTTTTGATAATTAGGCCTTCAGCCTGCTTAAGGACGGATTAAGCTTTTCCCGGCAATGTATCAGGGTGGCCGAAGTCTTTCAGTCGCCTGAAAGATCAGACTATATCATTACCCAAACCTTTGTGCTTTATGTAAGATTTGGGACTCAACGTATAGTCGTTGGGGGCATCATTAAAATGATTTCCCTGCTGGTTGTCCGCACTAAAGATTTTTTACTTAAACTTATAAGAAGCTTAAGTATCTTCAGATACTCGGAGATTCCAGCATATTAGTTGAGTTTTGCATCTAAGATTACTCTTAGATGGCCCCTAGTTACATAACGGAGAAATGTAACTTATTAAGGCAACCGCCCCAGTTAAACTACCCACCAGACACTGTCTCCTGATCCTGATTCAAGGACCAAGATTAGAACCGAAATTAAACAAGGGTGGTATCTCACCGGCGGTCCGACTTACGTCGAACCTCCCACCTATCCTGAACAAGTTTAACCTCAATCCAATATCAAGTTGTAGTAAAGCTTCACGGGGTCTTTTCGTCTAGCCGTGGGTAACGAGCATCTTTACTCGTATTGCAATTTCACCGAGTCCCTCGTTGAGACAGTTCCCAAGTCGTTATGCCATTCGTGCGGGTCGTAACTCACACGACAAGGAATTTCGCTACCTTAGGACAGTTATAGTTACTGCCGGCGTTCATCGGCGCTTCGGTTCAAGGCTACATCTCGCACTCCGCGCGAGATTACAAATTTTCACAAATTTTGCTCACTTCGCTCGCTCGCGAATTCGTACAAATTTGTGAGTGAGTTGAAAGCGAACTTAATTCGCTTTAATTCGTAACCTTGCGCGAAGCGCAAGGGTTCACCCATCCCCTTAACGTTCCGACACTGGCCAGGCATCAGCCCCTATACATCACCTTACGGTTTAGCAGGGACCTATGTTTTTGTTAAACAGTCGCTCGGGATCTTTCGCTGCGCCCACCCAACTTTTTGGACACTATCTCTTTCTCTATAGATAGTTATTTAAAGATCCAAAAAGTTGGGTGGGAGTCCTTCTTCCGAAGTTACGGACAGCTATTTTGCCGAGTTCCTAAACGAGGGTTCTCTCGTACACCTTAGGCTTCTCGCCTCATCTACCTGTGTTGGTTTACGGTACGAATTCCTTATCCTTAGCGCCTTTTACCTTTTCTTGGCATTTAATCAGCTGAAGTTCGCTTTGCCTTAGCTCCGCTTCCTCGCCTATTATTTCCTAATAGGCAAACGTGTATATCCATTCCACGCTTCAACCTCTTAAATACGTCAGTAATCAGCAAAGATAAGGAAGGGCAGGAATATTAACCTGCTACCCATCGACTACTCCTTTCGGACTCGCCTTAGGATCGCCTAACCCTGGGTCGATTATCGTTGCCCAGGAAACCTTAGATTTTCGGTGAACCGGTTTCGCTCCGGTTTTTTTGCTACTTATGCCAACATTCTCTCTTCTATACACTCCACCGTCCCTCACGGGTACGACTTCACCGCGTATAGAATGCTCCCCTACCCCCGCCTAAATTTCAAAGAAACTTAAGCGGGTCCCATTTTCGGTATTGGATTTTAGCCCCGATAAATTTTCGGCGCAAAACAACTTGACTAGTGAGCTATTACGCTTTCTTTAAAGGATGGCTGCTTCTAAGCCAACCTCCTAGTTGTTTAAGTCGTTTCACCACCTTTAACACTTAATCCAAATTTAGGGACCTTAAATTGGGATCTGGGCTGTTTCCCTTTTGACTGATGGAGCTTAGCCCCCATAGTCTAACTCCTTCGCATGAATTCTTGGTATTCGGAGTTTGATTGGAGATGGTAAGATAAATCCCCCATTCCCATTCAGTGCTCTACCCCCAAGATTCTTATTGTAAAACGAAAGGCTAGCCCTAAAGCTATTTCGGGGAGAACCAGCTATTGCCAGGTTCGATTAGCATTTCACCTCTAACCACAACTCATCCTATGGCGTTACACGACCAACAGGTTCGGGCCTCCATCTTGTTTTACCAAGATTTCACCCTGGTCATGGTTAGCTCACCTGGTTTCGGGTCTTTCTCATCATATTAAATCGCGGGTTAACGCTCGCTTTCACTATGGCTCCGCCCTTTACGGGCTTAACCGAACATGATAAGAAAACTCGTTGGCTCATTCTTCAATAGGCACGCCGTCACCCGCCCAAATTTTTGGACTGATTTCTTGCGAAATCATAAAGTGATTTGTCCAAAAATTTGAGCGGGCTCCGACTCTTTGTAAGCACATGGTTTCAGGTACTATTTCACCGGCCTCACCGGCCTACTTTTCACCTTTCCCTCACGGTACTGGTTCACTATCGGTGACCAGGGAGTATTTAGCCTTGG
>JAGHCI010000071.1:0-3901 GCA_021160545.1 Candidatus Aerophobota bacterium
CAACTGGTACTGCCTCCAAACTTCTTCTTGTAGTCTGTTCTCTCGCTCTGCTAAGCGGGTAAGAACATCGTCTGTATTTCTCTGTCGTCTGTCTGCGATATTGGGTGGTCTCGAAACCATAGCAATCCCTCCACTACTAAAGTATCTAGCTTAGTTGTCAAAAAAAAGCTACCTGACTATGATCAGGTAGTGTAATCCAAATATTTACGTATTATTCTTGTCCACTTGTCTCCGCTCAAAGTATGTATCAGCAAGTTGGATCAACCACGCTGCATCTTCTTCTATTGAATCTTGCAGATCTTTATCAGTAAGTCCATCAACTCTTTTGCTATATTTCCGGCTGACATAACCTCGGTAGTCATTCAATTCGACCTCAAGTCGTGAAGAGAAGAGTGAGTCAACTTTTCTTACATAGTCAGACATAAGGGATTCCAACGTCCGAAGTCTCTGACTTCGCTCCTGAGACTCCTCAATTGTTGAGAGCATAGCGTATTCCCGAACAAGCGCTTTGCCCAGCCACAGTGGAAATATCCAATCTTCTTCTCTATCACCAGTAATCTTAACAATCAATCGCTGAATCAAGGGAGCTTCTTTGTCAACATAACTAGGGAACTGTATTGTCGAAGAGGATAATCCTGTTCCATCAATCGTCGCTGCCACCTCGTTGATAAATGATACAACCACATCTGTGTTTTCATGAAACACTTGCCTGAGGATTCTTGTCTGAGTAGACCACGTGAACCACAGCTTGAGCCTTGACCCATTCCCGTGTACATGAGAAAACCATGAGCCTAACGCAAACATCGCCTGTGAAACCTTAGTCTTTGGATTGTCTCCAACCCTATTTGCAACTTCAATAAGTGGATTCAATTGTTCTTCAAGCTCTTCAGGGGAAAACTCAGTCTTTACTGGACAGTAAACTGTATGCCGTTCAACCAGTCTTGAACAAAAACGAGGGACAATCTCGGGTACATGCGCTCGCCGCATCTTCCCTTGCAAGTGTAACCACTCCAAACGTATTCCTACGAGAATCGTCGGCAATAAAGAGTCTGCTGCTACCGTACATACGCACCGCGTTCCAGAAAGGTTCTCAATCAGCCTCATTAGTTTTTCATAATCTGCGAGATTAGCTGCTGCAGTTTTGAGTTTTTCAACAACTGCCTGATCCATTCCTCGGCTATACCTTTCTACCACTCCTAAAAGTTTTTCCATTTCTTCACCTCCTGGTTGATGTAGAGATCTTCCACACCAATTGTAGCAGAGGCATGCCAGCAGTGCAATAGTCGCTTCCTGCTCGACCCTCACGACCCACAGCTAAAGCGTAGGTGATGCTAGTGTTCATTCTCTCGATTCACTATTTCGGTCCAACTCCAACGAGCTACTTCCCCTCCTCTTCATGTGCTGTCAAACCGACTGTCACAAAAAGTGGTATATTACCGTCCCCTTCACCCATCCCTGTTCCTTGGAAAAAGCTATACTGCTGTTTTGGCTAAAGTCAAGCGAAAAATGGAAATATCCCTATTGCATTCCTCTCTCTTCCAATCTGCGTAATTCGACAAAAACCCTTTCACAATCCTCTCGCGCTTCTCGTGCATATTTCTTCACTCCCTTCCTATTCTTGGCTCCCTCGCAAATTGTACCAAGGCCCCTCCAAGACATGTTCACCACCGCACGGCCTTCATAAGCAAGAATCCTAGTCATACTATTCAGGTCTTCCTCTTCAACCGCAAGTTCGAGCCTTTTGAAGAATGTATCCAACGCTGGCAACAAAGTCAGTACGTGCTCCAGAATTGGATGCGACAACACATGTATTTGTTTCAGAATCGCACCATAGAAAGCTGAATCGTGATTGTGCAACTTGATACGAATCTCTTGAATTATTTCTGCCAATTCACACGACTTTGTACTCGAACTATAGGCTTCTGATACTATGTCAATCAAAGTCTGAATGAGCCATAATTCATTCGAGATGTAGGTTACGATGCACCTGGTAACTTCGTGCGAAAGCTTCCTCCTTCTTAGCTTGTCTGTGGCCAATGTAACCACCAAAGTTCCAACACTGCCCGCAAAAACAAGACAAATGCTTTTCAGTACATCCGACCATTCCATGACGATCCTCTCCGTTGATCGCTTCTGTGGTCCTGTTCCGGCCCAAAAATGAACTGGCCATAAGAACTCTATTCCATCACATAGTCCGCCTGACATGGCCAAACAGCGAAACTCTTCTCTGATACAATGCGCCATATCCATTTGCCAGATGCTACCTTACTAGGATAGCGTTTCAATACAATCTGTTTGCGAGTTTCGTCACAATAGGAATGTGTGGATCTCCTGCCCCAAAAACGTTCGACAAAACGCACCCGTATCTGGATGTTCTCCGTCAAGTCATTTCGCATAGTAACAGTAGCGACCTCAAATGTTTGTACGTTGATAGAAGAATACATTTCACCTAATTTGCCAAACAACGTAGGAAGCTCTTCCCTTTGATAGACCATACTTCTACTAGATAAAGATAAGTACTGTTTATGCCCCGCAGCTCCTATCCGCTTAGCAGTAAGCAAGGACATTCGCTGAATTGTTGCTCCTGGAGCATACAACTGATAAGCGGTTTGAATATCTCGTGTTTCATAGATACCTTCCCACTGAGCGAGAATTTGCCGAGCAATTGCCTGGCTCTCCTTCGAAGAGGGAATTTCTGGAACGGCTATAATTGTTTTCTGAGTAACTTTTTGTTCAACAAGAATAGGACTCTGTTCTGCATGCTCTCGTATAGGTACCAGACGTGTTGGGGGACGTTTGTCTAACTCTCTGACCATTCGATATTTTGGCTTATTGGGAGTCTTCTTTTCTCTTTTCAGGTAAATGGATTCTTGCCGCTCCTTTGGGATATCTACTTGAGGGGAGAAAATCTCAAGAGAAACTGAAGACACCTTCTTTTTCCCGCATCCTGAAACAAGAAACAGGTCAGAAATCAACAGCACTATAACCACTAGATATTGCTTCAAAGCTCTCATCCCCACAAACAAGAACCTCATAATAACCAGTAGCTCTCGTACCAATACTCATTGAACCAAGTCATTACGGCGCAAATCGCAAATGATTTGCATACGCCTCTAGCCTACTATTTCTTGTACTACCTCCCAATCCTCTTTATGCATTATGATCCTTGTATTGAGAAGATAAATCACCTGCGTAATTTCCAGACTGTAATGAACCGCCTTTTCTACGCCAGCGAAGTGAACATATTTCGCTCCCAAAGGAATGATTCGTCTAGTTGTCAAGATTTGCGTATTATGTTGTAACGAAATCTTCTTTTGTTCATAGACAACAGGCAAATTTGAAGCAATCTTGATTCCTATTCGCTTTTCAATCATGTGTATAGCATCTACTCTTGACCTTACCTGAAATACCTGCTCACTCCCATCAACAACAAAATAAAGTGTGATGAGTGGAGCGACATCTATTTGATCCAGACCCCCCATGGACTCGACTTGCTCCTGCCCAACATCTGAATTTGGAATCGTATCCTGTGCCCTCTCCGCGGACAGTCCCTCAATATCATGTGGCAAAAAAATATGAGCCGATGCTGATCGACTCATGTCACTTGGTGCCCCTCCGTGGTGAGACAAAACTGTTTTCTCTAACTCGTAAGAAGGGCATTCACTAGAAGGTCTCTTGGTACTCAAGGGGGATATGACCAAAAATACTAATTGTGTAGTGACCCCCGCAAAGAACGTCGCTAGATACGTCAAAAGAAAACTGTCAAGTTGACAAAACGAGCTCAACGATTCATGACTCCAATTATCACCCCTCCTCGATTTTTTCTTCCATATCCCCATCTCCAGTCCCCCAATGCCCATATAATTATAGGCAATTTCTTATCAACCACCAACTATAGTGC
>JAGHCI010000105.1:0-2651 GCA_021160545.1 Candidatus Aerophobota bacterium
GTATATATCTTTAAGCTCCGATACTATGCTCTTTAAAGAAAAAATGAGGTGAAACAGTGCATAGTCGTATTCTTTTATGAGTGATACTGTCTCGCCGTTTAAATGTAACTTTTGTGCCCTCTCCTTTAATTCGTCCCTCCTCCGCTCCTCAGTCTCTATAACCTCCTCCAAGGTCTGAATAAACCTATTCATCTATTCCACGCTCCAATATATAGTTTATCTCCTTTCTCATCATATTAATATAGTTGAGAACTGCACTCATGTATTGGTTCTCGCATGCGTTTTCCATATCCTCCAAGTAGCTCAGCCACATTTCTAGTGTGCTTGCCTTTACTTGGACTTTTGGCTCTTGCTTTTCTCCTTTATACTTCTCAACAAGCACAACCTTGGGATAATCTAAAGTTACCTCGATTATGTCGCCAACTCTCAATTCCTCTATTTCGGGGCATGTGTTTTTTGTAACTGTAGTACCCCACTCTGAATATTTAGTGCCGTATTTCTCATAGAAATCAAGCGATGAGTAGCTTATTTGCCATAGTCCATTTCTCAATTTCTTTTTGCCAACCAAGATGCAAATCTTTTTCTCGCTCATATCGTTTCCTCCCTAACACTACTAATCCAGAGGAGACCATCCTTGTCGCAGTAGTGGTAGATTTTGTCCTTGAACCTTGCAACCATGTGGTGTGGACACCTTTTGCATCTGCCCTTGTGAATAGCCTTCTCAGTAATCCTGCAGATTATATACTCAGACATTGGCATAACCTCGATTTAACCTCACGGGTAAATTCGTCTAAATCATCTCTTATCAAGTTGATGGTTTCGTCATCAAACAGATAAATAATATACTTAATATATCCCGCTTTAACCCTTCCCATTATCTCACCTTCTCCGCGATTGGTCTTATTGTCTTATCATACTTCTCCTTTATCTCCTCAATATCCATGCCAACATATCTCATTGTGGTTTCAACCTTGGAGTGACCGTAAATCTGTGCAAGCCCAAATGGAGTTCCTCCCCCTCTGAGCCATGTCTTGCCGAAGAACTTTCTGAGCTTGTGGGGGAATATTTTCTCTGGGTTTGGGATGCCAGCCTTTTTTGCCCACTTCTTTATGTTCTTCTGGAAAGCCCTGTCGGTCATGTTGTAGATGTTGTCATCTGGCTTAAGTCTGCGGTATTTTATGAAGAACTTTAGAACCTCCAAGGTCTCGTCGTCAATTGGTACTTCTCTGATTTTCCCTCCCTTCCCGTGTATCACTATGGACTTATCCTCAAAATTTATGTCGCTGACCTTAAGTTTTCTGACCTCCCCGATACGCAAACCGCAGAACGCCATTAATCTGAAGGCTACAACATAGTCAAGCTTGTCTATGTACTTCATCATCCTTTCTAGGTCCTCTGGTTTTAGCTTCACGGGTTCTGGCATTCCTACGTATCTTGACATTGTGCTCTTCTGCTTTCTTATGTGCTCTATGACGGCAGATAGGGAGGGAACTTCAGAGAGGAAATATTGGAGAAACGATTTCAACACCTGTAGAACGGTGACTATCGTGCTCTTTCTGTCGTAGTTCTCAGATATGAATATGTCCACGTCTATGTGTGTTATGTCCTCAAGGTTGTATTTGTTCTTCTTCTTGAGAAACGAGACGAACTTGGACAGTATTGAATAATAGGTCTTCTCAGTCTTTATTGACTTCCCAATCATGTAGCCCGTGAAATAAGTTTTGAATGCGTCGTCAATGTTCATGCAATCCATCCCTCCCATATTGATTCTGTTCTGACTATTTTACAACCACACTTAGGGCATGTCGCTATGTATATTATATCACTGTATTCGTTAATTTGCCATCCTTCCGCAACTACAACTTCGCCACAGTTCTTACATATGAAGGTTCTTTTCATTTTCCTCCTCCTCATAGTCTTTACAACTCAGAGTTAGATAGATGTGATTTTGGTCTCTAATATCCATTTTGAAATCCTCACAAGTATTCCTCTTCTTGCAAGTCAGACATATACTGTGGCTGTCAATCATTTTTACCCCTCAGAATATGGGCGACTCATCATCTGTCAGCTGAAGATTAATTCATCATCATATTACTACTTAAAATTTGGTACTTTTTTTATATTAATGTTTCGTTTTTTCACGTGTAGAATCAGATGGTCAAGAGCTCGTCATCGAAATCTCAGAGTCCCGCAAGCTCATCATCTAAAGTTTATTTCTATTACCTCAAATATAAAAAAGAAAAAGGAATTTAACCGTTTTTATGGCTCTGATTCTACCTTGATTTTCCCCTTTTCAAACCATCTGCAGTGCTTTGCGAGAAACTCTTGGACGAGTTTGACCATGTCATCATCAAACATTAAGCTGTTCTCCTTTAGTATGTCCATGAGCTTAAGTCTGACGGTGCAGAATCTTCTGCGGTAGCAGAGCTTACAGCTTGCTATTTCTATTTCTGTTTTTGGAGTTTCTATTTCCATTATACCCGCTCCTTAATTTTAATTTCAAACTTCTTGAGTAAATTCTCAATCTCATCCAACCTCTTTTCGATTCTCTCAATTCTCTTTCTTATTGATGTGAGCTCCTCAAGATAGAACAACAATATCGGGAGGAGGAGGGCAAGGGTTAGGAGAAAAGCCTCAAGACAGTGTTCATA
>JAGHCI010000170.1:0-3215 GCA_021160545.1 Candidatus Aerophobota bacterium
AATCATTTCTTGGATATATTACTTTATAAACAAAATATTCATCTGCAAAAACCATTGAGTATGTTCCATTTGTTCCGCCATCAAGCTTAGTTTCTATTGTTGGATAAAGTCCTTTAACAACATCCTCCATATTCATATTTACTACTAATCAGTAGTTATTTATAAAGCTTTTGGTTTTTCTTCAATCAATTGAGATACAACCTCTTTAAATGTTATTTTATCGTTCTCTGCTTTTTTCTTTTGATATGTACGATAAAAATCTTTCAACATATCTGAAAATGAGGCATAGCGTCTATGTCCTCTCAACTCATCGAAAGTGAATTCTGCAAGCATTCTTGGCAGTTCTCCCCAAACCTCTAGCTCATCTTCAACATCCACTTCTGTTCTTATGAAATATCCAGGTAATCTTGGTTCAGATATGTCCCCTTTCTTGTTTACACACTTAAAATCGTAATTCAGTAAGTTGATAACATACTCTCTGGCAATAGCGTTCGAGAATTCAGCTATTCCTTCTACGACACTAAGTAACCCGTTTCTTATTAATGCTCTTTCAAAAGCTTCATCTGAGAGCCATCTTTCAATCAACTTTGCTGAGGCTGGTTCGTTTCCAATGCAGTTTAACACCCCTTTTAAATGTCTTTTAAAATATGATATCCTTGTTGGTGATTTAAACATATTTTTAACTAAATAATTCATCAAATCCATTCCTCCAATTTCATAAGCTATGGATACATCGTCTTCCATGTTTGATATATCCTTTAAGATTACTTCAGAGAGATTTGATGTAATTATCTTTTCAGCTTGCTTTTCCCCTTCTTCTATTGGTACCTCACCGATGAAATACATTAAATATGTTATCCTTTTAAACGCATTAATTGTGTTTATTTTCACTCCAGCTAAGGAATATGCTGCATCTTCTACACTTTCGTATAAGGCGTTTCTTGTAATATACTCTGC
This sequence comes from Candidatus Aerophobota bacterium, assembly GCA_021160545.1. Classification (GTDB taxonomy): domain Bacteria; phylum Aerophobota; class Aerophobia; order Aerophobales; family B3-G15; genus CBFDTW01. Next base: position 958 of record JAGHCI010000170.1, read on the forward strand.
CACACCTTTTGGAAGGTTAAAAGCATCCATGAAATAATCATTTGGTGTTGCAAAATAAAGATCTAATTTTTTTAATTTGTCTTTAAACACTTCAATGAATGTTTCTGGATTAGCTAACACCTTTCTCGATCCATTTACACATGCTTTACTTGCAATATCCTCAAGCGCTGGAATAATATACTTCCCACCAATAAAGTACCCATTTAGTATGTTCTTTGCAATCCAAGATTGCTCATGGTTGTATGGCCCTCTTGCTATGGATGATTGAGCTAGTAATTCATCAACATAGTCCTGGTCACCAAAACCTATAACTTCCAATGCAAATGCCAATCCTTCTGAAAAATTTGATTCCACACCTAAAAACGATTTTACTAAATTATTAATGAATTTTTTATGATGGAGTTCATGGAAAAGAGTGGCTGCATCATAAGCCCTATTATATGTAGAGTTGCCTTCAACTTTTCCAACATAATCAGCACCCGGCACTCTTCTTTGCTTTCTTCCTATCCAATAATTATCTTTACTAATTGTTTCTTCGTCAAGAATACCATCAAGCCCTTGGTATTTAATCCAAAATCTAAATTTATCTAAAAATTCTGAAGGAACTTCTTCAATCATGAATCTATATCCGCTCCTTTTCATTATTTCCACCTCCCTTTATTTTGATTACATTTCTATAATCTATTGGTTGTAGGGAACGTGTTCTGGCTGTTGTTTCTTTTGTTGAAATCATTTTTCTTAGTACGTATGGTGCTAGACACAATCCCATAATCTGTGGGTATGTCTCTGCCATGAAAATAATCCTTCTAGAATCCATTTTATCCTTAAGTTGTGTTGAATATTCCACATCTAGATAATGTTGATTATCAACACCATCAAATGAATTAAATGTGAATGGGTGAAGGTATCCATCTACTACTAATTTATCGCTCCATGCTGGGTCTACAAAGGACACATAAATTCCATTATCTGCTATCGAAATTAATCCAACGTACCAATGTCCTGAGGCTGGATGCGAGCTTTTAATTGGGAATGAATAAACGTATTTGATCTCTGGATTATAATCTTTTGCTTTGTTAAATAATTTACAAAAGAGTTTGGAATAGACTATGCTGTCCTCATATGTCAATTCGTTACCAACATACGAATTTAGATATTCTAATGTTTCTTGTAAAGACATATTGTTCAATTCATCTTTGTGTTTCTCTAACCACTTTAAGTCTTTGTCGAATGGAAAATAAAATGGTTTAAACTCACCATGATTTAGGAGTATTGAAAGAGTCATTGTTTCATTTTTAGAAAGTGATGCATCGATGGGGAGTTGTTTATAAGACACAATTTTTGCGTTCGCTATCATGTTATTAACTTTGTTGTAATCTGTGTTAAATTCCTCTATGCGAATATCTTCTTCAGGTATGTTAAATCCATTAGCACTTAACTTACTTAGTATTTCTCTAACTTCTTCTCCAGAATCTGCTTTGAACTTTAAATGAAGATCAAGTTTGTATACGTTTCTGGAATCGATAATAACATCTGAATTATTAAAGTGTTGTTTAATAATCTCAGGTTGAAGGTCTATCTCTGTTTTTTCGTTTGTTATATTTTCAAGAAAATTTTCTAAAGACTTTTCTAATTTTAAAACATCTGATGGGTGTAAGTCAATAACAACATCGAGAGTTGTATCACTTTCTTCTCCCACCCTGTGATCTACTTTTACTCCTGAAGCTATCCATTCCCATATGTGGTCATCTTCAAACCCCTGATATATAACTGCGCTTCCATTACCGATATTGGGATTAACATAAGAAACATTGTTAATTGGTTCTATTGTCCAATTTGCATGCCCTTCTAAAACATGAAGCAAACTTTGAGAAGATTCAAAATTAGAGACATACTCTATGATTGTGAAAGACTCTTTTATTTCTGGAATAGACACACTTACAGAACCATCCCCATTTGGTTCATAATCTCCATTTATTAGGTATGTGGGATGTTGTGATATAATTGGTATATAATACATACTTCCAAAAATAATACCTGCTCCAAGGGCAAATATTGCAGTGTATTTTATGGCTTTAGATATCTTTGGATGTCTCTTCCTAAAGGAATTAATCTTGTTTTTTATCCTTGTGTAGATTCCTTTTTTCTCCTTTTTATCATTTTGAGCAGTAACTATGAGTTCGCATATATTTAGTACTTTTTCTAAATCTTCTTTATTCATCTTTTCTATTTCTTTTTTGTCTATTAAATTACTGTAC
>JAGHCI010000003.1:0-2702 GCA_021160545.1 Candidatus Aerophobota bacterium
ACAGGAAAAAAAGAAAACGAAAAGTGAAACAACCAAAAAAGTAGAGAAACCTGAAGCAAAGGTTAAGAAAAAAGTAGAGAAACCTAGAATGTTTCCAACACCTTTAGAAGAAAGGTGGGGAATAGCACACATATACTCATCTCAAAACAATACAATAATTCATATAACAGACATAACAGGAGCTGAAACGATAGCGAGATACTCCGGAGGTATGATAACCAATAAGGACAAAGACAAGGGAACAGCATTTCCAGCGATTCAGGCTGCAAGAAAAGCTGCTGAGGATGCCCTAAACAAAGGCATAAAAGGTGTCCACTTGAAAATCAGGGCACCAGGGGGTCAAAAAAAGAAAGTTCCTGGTGAAGGAGCTCAACCTGCAATAAGAGCGCTTGTTAGAGCTGGTCTTAGAATAGGTAGAATCGAGGATGTAACCCCTATCCCACATGACGGATGTAGGAAAAAAGGAGGTAGGCGCGGTCGTAGAGTATAAATTGTTTTCTTATCAATTCAATAAAGATAAATTTAAGGTAAAACCGATAATTAAGAAAAATCGTGAGTAACATGGCAAAAGGGCATAAACCGAGGGCGGGTAGCAGAGCATTTTGGCCGAAAAAAAGAGCCAAAAGAATATATCCACAGATAAAAAACCCACCCGAAGAAAAAACCCCAAAACCACTAGGTTTTGCTGGTTACAAAGTAGGGATGACAAGAGCTGTTTTCATAGATAATAGGAAAGAAAGCCCGACAGCTGGACAAGAAGTAGTAAAACCGGTAACTATTATAGAAGTCCCTAATCTTGTAGTTGTTGGGATAAAAGTGTATGAATTGACAACAGATGGTTGGAAAAACATCGATACTATAATGGCAGAGAAACTGCCAAAGGATCTTATAAGAAAAACGCATATACCAAAAAAACCTGAAACAAAGAAAAAACTGGAAAAAACAGAAAAAATTGTAGAATCTGGAGAAGAAGATAAATATGAAATAAGGCTTCTTGTACAAACAAAACCAAGAGAATCTGGAATAGGTAAGAAAAAACCAGAGCTTTTTGAAATACCTCTCGGTGGTAGTTTGAAAGAAAAGTGGGAATATGCAAAACAAAAACTTGGTCAAGAAATAAAGGCAGATGAGGTTTTTGAGGTTGGAGAGTTTGTTGATGTTATCGCTGTTACAAAAGGTAAGGGTTTCCAAGGGCCCGTGAAAAGGTTTGGAGTTAAGATAAGACCTAGAAAGCATGAAAAGAAAAGAAGGCATGTTGGAAATATCGGTGCCGTGACTCCTGGGAGGGTTCTTCCCGGAAAAATAGCAATGGCTGGGCAGCTTGGTTACCAAACGAGGACGGAATATAATAAAATGATCGCAAAAATTGGGAATGATGGACTAAACATAAAAGGTGGTTGGCTTCATTACGGAGAAGTTAAAGGGAATTATATGGTTATTACTGGTTCTGTTCCTGGCCCAAAAAAGAGATTGATAATGTTAAGAAAAGCTGTAAGGGCTCCAAAAAACGGTGAGAAACCAGAATTGAAAGAAATATTTCTTGAAAGCCAACAATAGTAAAAAGAAAGTATTTAAATGTTATTTTTTATATTTTATTCATGAGTTGTTATGAATTAGTAGTAAGAACGAAGGTGAGTGTGAACCCAGAGTTAGATCCAAGTATATGGTTTCTTAACAAAGAAGGTTATGAGCTTTTTTCCAAAATGAGGGAAAGAGGGGAATGTAACGATTTTGAACATTGTTTAGAAACATATCTTCGTGATGAATGGGGAATAGATGGAATATATGTTTATTTTATAGGTTGGAAGGGGGAGCCAATAACATATAAAAAAAGGGGCATATTGAAAGCATTGGCTACTGATGAGAGAGCAAAAAATGCTTTTGAAAAAATTATTGAAAATTATTTTTTGGAAGTTGATTTTGAAATCAAAGAAAGGGATTTTTAAACTACTCCGCTCCGTAGAAAACGAGGTCTATCGCGAAGATTATAACCGGAATTGAAACAATTGTAATTAACAAAAAAATTATAAAGAGTGTAAGATTTTCGGAGATATAAAATGAGTATGTTAGATAAGCGATTATCGAGAAAAATATTATACAGAGAGCGACCACGAAGATTTTTTCGCGTACAGTGAAAAATTTCGCAGAAAGATATTTCCTCCTCTCTTCAGGTGTCCATTTTCTTGCCATAGTTAAAATTTATGTGACATGAAATAAAATATTTGCCTTAATTATCATTTTTTGGTTTTGCTCACAAAACCGCATCTCACACACAATTTCCAAGCTTTTTTCCTAAATTGTTTCACGCTTATTATATGCAATCCGCATTTATCACATTTAGTTTTCAGAATTGTCAATTTTCCCTTTCCCGGAAGTGAAAATGTTTCAGTACACTTAGGATAATTGGAACACCCTATGAAACGTTTTCCATTTCCTAGTTGTTTTATTTCTAAATCGCCACCACACTTACATTTTCCTATAGTTGTCTCTTCCTTTATCAGCTTTTTTATGCCCTTTAGCAATTCTTCTCCTATACTTTTCTGATTGTTTTTGAACTTTTCAAGTATTTTTCTCAATGTAATTTCTGACTCTTTCACAACATCTTCCCTTTTCTTTTTATTGTTTTCTATGTCCTCCATCTCCTTTTCAAATTGTCTTGTTAAATCAACTGAAACAATTTCGGGGCAGTACTTATCCAGAGC
>JAGHCI010000163.1:0-4592 GCA_021160545.1 Candidatus Aerophobota bacterium
CGATTATGAGATATGCCATTGGAATAGGTTCGAGTCCGTTCATCTTTACCTTAAATGCTCCGAGTGCCTGGGAGCCCGTTATAAAGAAGGGATTTGTAGAGTTTAAGAGGCTCATGAAGAAGAGAGCGTCGGCATATTTGCTTAACCCCCCGTGAGAGCCTGGGAATAATATTGTGGGCAGATTGGAGCTCTCCTTTATGGCCTTAACGACACGGTCGAGAACCTCTCCTTCGGCTCCTGTAGAGCCTCCAATCATTATGGCATCGACGCCGAGTTCTTCACTCATTTTAGCCAGCTTTGAAGCCAGTTCAGGTGAGACATCATCTGGATCAAGAAGGACGAAGTGTAATTTTTCCTTCTCAAGCTTTTCATGAATGTAAGACTCAACTTTCCCGATTTTCATAGGCACACCCCATTTGCTTCTAAGTTTCCATAATATCTCCCTCACTTTTAACCCTTTTCCACCTCAAGCCGAGATTGCTCAAAAGGTTCTCCAGCTCTTTTTTCGGATCAGCTTCGCCAAAGTAGTACAAGTTTGTATGCACCCCCTGCAGGTCGCTCGCCCCAAAGCCCTCTACACCACGAGCAAACCTAGCTACTTCCCTTGAGAGCCTCTCCTCCAGGCGCTCTTCACTTGGGATTAGGTAAGCCTCCAGGAGATCGGCTTCTTTTAGGAGAAAGTCAACGTGCCAGTGGAGCTTTTTATCTTTGCGGAAATGTCGGGCGACGCGCTTTTCGAGTGAGTTCATAGCGGAGCCAACATAGACATAATAACCCCTTTGAAGGGAGAAAATCCTCCTCTTTGTTTTCACATCCTTGGCTCTCTCCACCAAGATTATGAGGAAATATGAACCCTTCATGTGAATCCCTGAAAATTTTTACCTCACACACTTTATAAACCTTCAAAGAGAATATCAAATCAAGGTGAGGGTATGAATAAGAAAAAGAAGCGCCCTGTTGATGAGTTTGCTTGGCAGGAATATGATAAAGAGGAGTTTGAAAAGGCTTATCCCCATCTGGCAGGGGAGCTTGAAAGGAAGAGGCTAAGTATCGAAGCTTATCGTGAAAACGAAGAGGAAGTTGAAGAGCCCGAGGATTTTTCCGGTTACAGCCCCACGGTAATTGATTTCTTAAGGAGATGTGAAACCGAGGATGAAGCTCTGGAGATTATAAACTGGCTGGAAGAGAGAGGAGAGATAACCCACAAAATAGCCAAAGAGCTCAGAATTCAGCTCGTTAAAAAGGGCGTGAGGAGTTTCGGCTCAAAAAAGGAGTGGGGCTGGTACGAGAGGCATGGGAAGCATTAGGCTTTAAGTTTTTTGAGCAGTAATGGCATGAGGGAGAGCACAATCAATATGCCAGTTCCGCAGTTCCTTCTTTTGGTGTATTATTGGCGGTTTTGTTTTCCTTTTGAGTTCGTGAAGACGTGCTTGGTTTAATCGTAATATTCTCATTGTCCGCGTATTCAGTACACTCATGATAATCAAACACACTCTTTATCTTTGAATAATCCACCTCTCCCCACATATTAACCGGTTCGTAAGGGGTTAGCACCTTAATGTGCTTTCCATCATAGAATAGCAGGGGAATCTCGGTGAATTTTTCAATCAGCGTCTTATTTTCATCAAAGTGATGAGCATAAGGATAGTAAAGTAAAACACCTCTACTGAGGAATACTCCCTTTAAGTGCTTTACATCCTCCTTAACGGCAAAATACTTTGTTATCTCACTTAAAGGCAGTTTAAACGTTTTAGTGCCATTTAAGAATACAAGCGTGCTGCCTTCTATTTTTATAGTTGGTTCTGCGTTTTTATAATGGATATGCTGGGGTGCTATTTTGTTTACAGGTAAAATCGAGGTTTTGTTAACCTGATATATTCTTCTTCCCATATAAATATCAGGCGGTGATACCTTCACCACCCCCTCCTCGCCGTTTAGCTGTCCAATACTCCTCACACACTTCCATTCGTTTTTGAACCAGAATACCTTTGAATCATTCACAATCAGCCAAGAATTGTTGTACAGCCCCAATGAATTCTCGAGTACAAATGCAATCGGCTCCTCTTTAACACTTTCATATTTACCCAAATAAAGCAAATCGCCTCCGTTGAAGTAGTATGCATCCAGCCGACCCGCAATGGGACGTAGGGGACAGCATTGACTTGGATCGCTTCCGGGACACATGCAATTATAATCATAAAGCCACCATTCAGCGAGCACAAAAGCATCTTCCTTTCCAGATATAACTTTTATAGGGCCCACTCTAAACTCATAAGCACTTGCCGATGCTGGAAAGAGAGTGAGAAGAATAAAAATAGAGATCAGCAGATGTTTTTGTACCTTCATGGTCACCACTTTGGGCAATTTATTCATTTTTAATCCTCCTAAGAACTAAAGGGAGCAGGGAAAGAGCAAACAAAGCTCCAACGCCACAAATTCTTTTATTATTTTGAGGAAAGCTACTTGATATTAAACTTCTATTTGTTTTAGTGGCACTGTTTTTTTCTATTGCTGAATTTGTATCCGGTGTGAGTGTGTACCTGAGAAAACAAGGCGGGAAATTAAAAATATTGGTATTACGGGAATCTATTGGTACAGCGAGGGTTTTAGAGAGGCTAGCACCATCACCAAATCTTATTACCTCTATAATGGCATATAATGGCATAGCTTTAAGATTGCCGTTGGAGTAATAAAAAATCCTAAATGGAAGCACTTTTTTAAGGGAGACTGGTTTTCTATAACTTTTAGTGAATACCAGAGTGTTGTTAGAGTTAATATAAATCACAAAGCTATTTGAGGGGTATATTAGGAGTGCATTAGAGAGGTTTACTGCCCTCATAGTAGAATAGGGCCACGTAAAGTTCTTAATTATAGCATATACATTATCGGGAACTGTCGAAGTATCAGCTTGAGTAGGACTCGGCATGATTGTAGATGTGTTGGAACGGCGGATACACGTTCCGTTGAAGACATAGATCAGCGAAGGCTTCTTAAATCTTGGAAGAATAAGTGTCCATCCCCCTGAAGTACGGTAGATTTTCGGTTTATCTATGAAGTTTCCAAGGTAGTACACCATGCCATTCTCAGTATAGAACAGATCATAAGTTATCATGTCTGGAATTATTGGGCAGGTTGTGATGTTGCCGTCCGGGCACATTCCAAAACTCAGAAGTTCCTTAGTGATGACTATAAACGCATCCCCATTTCCAGGAATTACATTATAAACATACAACCCATACATCTCATAGGCAGCGGCAAAGGGAAGAAGTAACAATAAAAAAGAGAGGGCAAACAGTTTCCTCATATGTAGCCCCACCTGTATTTGCTGAGGCTATAGTCTTCAAGCTTGTCTAACACTTCTAGGCGCGTTCCAAAATAATAAGCCCTATGCTTAAATTTATGTCCCATATTATCAATCTGGGCTTTTATGTACTCTGTAACATACCCTATGCACTTTTCTGCTAGATTTGACTTGTCACTTCTGTGACACACTCTGCAGTTGCCACACTGTCCTAAAACTGCTTCATCTGCCTCCATCTCCCAATAAACGCCTAGTTTATTAACTGCCATATTAAAATACTCTCCTTTTAGAACGTCGTAAGAATAATCTTTTTCCTCGCTTACTCCTCTGTCATTTATATAGGGTATTTTATCGGCTTGGTAATAATGAGGCTGGATAAAAATATAATCAATCAGAGGTTTAGCGGATAGTACACTTGTACTTTCCCAATACAAGGTATGAACTTTGGGAATCCAAATGAACTCAAGACCGTGTTGGTGGATTTTATTTGAAATTTCTTCAAACAAATCACGAGAAATTCCAGTCCCTTGGGCTATTTGACTATCATTAAACATCCAAGCATTTTCAAGACTCCAATAGAATCCGCTTAGATTGTTGTCTGGAACATTGAGAACGCCATCGATCCACCCTTTCCAATAACAGTCTTGGTAATCTATATGTATGATATCCCTAGGAGTACCTTCCGGTCTGAAGAATGGTATTGCTATGTAATGTGGTATCCCGTTTAGGGCAAATGTTATCCATGATGCAAGTTGAAACCCATCCTTATAACCATTATCATAACCGGGACCACTGTAGTTTGATGCTCCTCCTTCACCATCCAAAGCTATTAAGTAGTCAAAGCCCCTGTTTTTAAAGTCTTGCACTGTTGCCCCGTTCATTCTTGACTCATAATTCGAACCATTCCACTTAAACCACCACAAAGCAAAAGTCGCCATCATACTCATCCCCAAGATTTCTTTATAATACTTTATGATTAAACCACTTAAAAACTTTCTCTATGCAAATTTTGTATACTAACAAAAATAGTAAGCAAAAAACGAATAGAAACACCAAAAACCCTAATTACCCTCCGCTCATATTCTAGAGCATGCCCCGCGAAAAGGTTGTTAAAGTCTGGGACGAGCGTGAGGTAATCTACACCCCTAAGAGATGGGCTATTCTGTGGGAGAAACGGGAGAAGGCCCTAAAGATTATGGAGCGCCTTAAAGAGTTTGATCCTCATGTTTACGGAAGCGTCGCCCGTGGAGACGTTAGAAAAGACAGCGATATAGACATTATCATTCCCTAC
>JAGHCI010000061.1:0-4599 GCA_021160545.1 Candidatus Aerophobota bacterium
CACTAATTGTCAAGTAAAAAAATAGCGTCGCCGTTATTTACTTCTCTTGCCCATAGCGTAGATTTTATTCAAAGGAGAAAAATAATGACCACGAAAGAGCGAGAGTTTTTAAGAATCCTCGGTGAAAGAATTCGCGGTTTCCGCACCGGTAAAAAAATGACCCAATCCCGACTCGCCGATAAATCCGGACTGCACACGGTCTCGTTGAGTTCGATAGAGCGAGGTATAGCGAACCCATCCATACTGACATTGAGAAATATAGCGAAAGCGCTGGAAATAACTTTGCCCGAACTCGTTTCGATAGACGAAGATACTCTATCTATCTGGGAGGGTGAATCAGAACTGGCAGAAATTTTAATAAAGTGTAAAAAACTATCGGATAAAAATAGAAAAACCGTCGTCGAGACAGTGAGGGTGATGGTGGAAGAGATGGGGGGATAATTAAAAGACAAATAATTAGAAAAATCGAATTGAGAAAAATGAAACGGATAGTATTTTGAAAATCCACTTGCTGAAAAAGATTTATTTATATTTTTTATTTTAAGGATGAGAAAAGAATTCTGAGATTTGAAGATATATTGAAATTTATTTAATGAAAACAGTGTAAGATGAATTGGATACCTATTAATGTTACTTTACCCAAAAAGGTAAATTCTATGATAATAGAAAGGAATTCGCCATGTATAGTGAAAACCGAACCGAAAATAAGATAAATCACCAAGAATACACGGAAGAAGAGCGCGAGCAGATACTAAATTATGTAATGGAACTTCGCGGAGATATAATTAGAGAATTTTTAAGGGAACGAAATTTGACAAGATCAGGAACCAAACCCGAATTAAGACAAAGAATAGAGCAACATATAGAAGAAGGGAAACTAACATATACTGAATTGGTGAATTTTATTGATAGATTTGCGCCACTTGGCAAACAGCATGTCTATTTGTATGACGGACCCGAAAATGAGGTTTCGCAATGGAGGGATGAAAAATATGTGCGTGAAATTATCGAAAATAATGGTCTCATTGAACTTCTTATTTCAGAATTGCCTCTTATTCTTCCTCAAGAACTAACCATTTCCACCATTGAATACCATTCTAGTAGCGAATTTAAGATATATGCTGTTCAGAAAAGGGAAGGTTATGAAAGAAAACCGGAATATGACACAACAACCACAAGAGACAATAGAGAAATATTATTAAAAGCATATGAACATATTGTAACGAGACTGGTTGTTATTTTTCGGTGGAATTTAGTGGCAAACACAGCAACTCTACAAATATCTCAATTACCATCTTCGCAAAAATATGAGGATGTTGAGATTCAGTTTTCACAATTAGTTGAGAATTGGTTAAATTTTAGTGCATTTGAAAAAGTCTCTCTTAGAAGAACTATAAACAAATTATTTGAATTAGAAAGGGATGGTTCACCAGAGGCAAGATCACACAATTTCTCGTTTCTTTCACCTGGGGGTAGAAAAGTAGATGCACGAAGTCCAACACCCGATGATTCAGTTTTTGGAGAAGAACTCATAGATAATGCAATGAATTATGTTGAAAAAAATGGAGTGGGTAATTTAGGCAATTTCTATTGGTTGCCCAATTATGTAAATCCTAATAATAACAATCCACTCACTAGTGAAGTGCATACGATAATCGTGGGCAAGCACAATAGAATTAATTTCACAACGAATAACAGGCAGGAGGACATAGAGTATGTTCTTTCAAGAGTGCGAATCCTTAGCCAACAGTGAACCACTATTAAAAAAAACTATAACACAAATAGACAATGTTCTTAAGGGAATTGGTCCCTCAAGTGTTCTTGATTCTGAGATTATCGCCCAGAAAATTGGTGAAAAGGAATCCATTATTGAGGGCGTTTTTCTTAAACTTTCTGAAGCTGGATTACTAAACAAAGAAAAATACATTCTTTGCCCTAAGTGCGGTAATTTGATGAAGTATGAGGATTTTGAAACTGCCAAAAATAAAGAAGATGAATTTTGTTGTTCAATATGCGAATATAATCTTATGCAAGAAAAAAAACTTGAAATAGTCATCAGATATAGATTAAAAGCAAGAAGTGTAACTATGACAGAACCGATGCAAATAAGAAGTTTCCCAGAACCTAATTTTGAAATTAGATTACCCGAAAGATACCGGACTAATCCATTTCAATATATGGGATTATTGAATTACTATTCAAACCAGTTTGCTGAAACTGGACAATTTGGACCATTTGCAGGTAAACGCTTCTATTTTATTCTCCATTTTCTTGGAGATTTTGTTCCGTTTATTGAAGCTATGAAACGGATGGGACTGGATGTTAGGAATTGCGTATTTTTCTATAAAGAATATCCATATCCACAAAGAGAAGCAATTAAAAATTGGCTTGAAGAACAAGATGCTATTGTTAAGCCTGTACGCGAAGTAGAAAACTATGTAAAGCAATTGGCAACTAGCGAATTAAAGGAAAAGAACATTCTAATACTCGAAGATGGTGGTTTTATTGTTCCCCTGGTTCACCGACACTATCCCCAACTAATACCATATACCTTGGGCGCAGTTGAGCAAACATCGAGGGGGGAATGGAATACTAAAGAATGGTTGAAAGAATCAAATGAGAACCAGCTCGGTTTCCCTGTTGTATCGGTTGCAGGTTCAAAACTGAAAAGTGAGTTTGAACCCAAATATATCGGTGAAGCTGCAGTTAAAAACCTTGAAAGAATGATACCAAATATAAGTTTCAGCGGGAGAAATGCAGTTGTGTTTGGTTTTGGTTCCATAGGAGAGCAAGTTGCTGATTGGCTGAGAAAAAAGGGAACTATCGTTAAGATTTTTGAAATTAACGATGATAAGAAACTTATTGCATCTGAAAAAGGTTACGAAATTACAGAAACTCCCATTTCAGCGGTCAGAGATGCTTTTTTAGTAATCGGTGCTTCAGGTAGGCAGTCGATAGATTCATCGGTTATTTCAGGATTATCGCACGGTTGTTATGTAGCCAGCGCTTCCTCCGAACAATATGAAATCGACATTGAAGAACTGATAAAAAGAAAACTAAATGAGCAGATACTACAAAATGATAATAAAGAAATAATTGGAACGACATTTGAATTGCAATCTCCTCCTCAAGGGAAGAAAATAAATCTACTTGCTAATGGCTTTCCGGTTAACTTCTGGGGATTTGAAAGCATGCCTGAACAGGCAAGTGATCTAATTCTGAGTTTGATACTTCTCTCAGCAACAGAAATCGCATTGGGCAAGGTCACAGATAATAATATTGATTCTGATATTGTAAATAAAATTGCGGAGGAATATGAGGTTAGTAAAAAGTATTTGGAAATGCATAAATAATCTATTAGAGAAAAAAAGGCAATAAAAGAAAACTATCGCTTGAGCAACTTAAAAAAATTGCTGAAATGATAGAAAAAAAGAAGAGGATGAAGTGTTCTTTCCATTTTTCACGGATGAAAGTAAATACCGTCAATTATTGGAATTCCAAAAGGAGACAACAGAACTCATATATCAAGCACTGACGGTTGGGTATCTCGAAAACGAAAATGAAGTAAAACTTGTAGAAAGAATTGTAGATTCCTCTTCAGGTAGAGGGAAAGATGACATACATATTTTTGCAAAGAAAATACATGGTTCAGCCTCATATGTATCATTTTTAAATCGAGATAAACCGGCTACAACCGAATTAGGAGATATGATTATAATATCAATAATTGTAAAAGAACAAGTGCGTCTTTTACAAAAAATTTCAATTGTTCAAAATAAAAAAGCCACAGAGCGCGAAACGAGAAACGGAGTTACAAGAACTTGGTCTTTGGATGAAGATCAATTGTTCCTCCTTAAAAATTTCCCAAAGATAAAAAGCAATCAAGGTATATTCAAAAACCTTTTCATTAATGAAATTGTTTTTCCGAATACTACCAACTGTTTAGGCACATACGGGCTTCTCAAATCTCCTGGTGAAATGATTTTCGCTTCAGCATCATTGATTGAGGAATTTAGGAAAAACAAGAAATCGGTTAATGAAGAGGACATATTTTATCCATGCGAAACTGCGCACACCTGCGATAATGGTGGATTTCCTTTTTCTTTTCCATTCATTTTCCACCCGAAATTATTTCATCCCCAATATTTCGAGGATTTCTTTATGTTCTGGGACAAGATGTTTCATAGATTTCACGACTTACCATTTTTTCCTTCATTGTGGAATACAAAATTATTCACAAGGGATTTATATGACTTCGTGAGAGCTTGGACAGAATTCTCTATAGGCGAACCTACCTGCATATTGGGTAAAGTGATAAATGATAACCTCGATTACTTTACTAATAGTCTGCTTTATAGTATATCACCGCGAAAAATGAGTTCCTTAATAGGAAAAACTCATGCTAATCGTGAATTTGAACCACAGGGTAATTTGGGTATTTTGGCATTAGTTTACGAAATAGCTAAATAATAAAATTTTTGTTACTTAAAAACATCTATCCCATTGCCTTATTCCCAGATAGAAAATAATATACGATTTTTCTCTTCGAACATCTTTGCCTTTTCCCACACTTTCAGCACATCGCTAAAACAAGCGAAA
>JAGHCI010000103.1:0-3166 GCA_021160545.1 Candidatus Aerophobota bacterium
GAGATCCGGGAGAGTGCTCTTCCTGAACAGATTGCATCCCGAAAAATGCGTTCATATAGCGATAAGCCTCGCCGAGCAATACGATCTCGAGCTGGACGTTATAGGCACCGACTCTCTCCTCTTCTGCCCCGAAGACTATCTCAGAGCCATGTTCAGGAGGTTCGACGGAGAGAAAGTCAGATTCTGGGCGGATCCCGGCTATCATATGAAATTAGAGCTTCTCCAGAGCGCCAGGTGCTTGATCTGGCCCTGCTTGTGGCCCGAGCCGTTCGGATTGGGCATAGTAGAGAGCATGGCGGTGGGGACTCCCGTGATCTCCTTCGCTTGGGGCGCTCCGACCGAGATAATTCAAGAAGGCGGAGTGCTTATAACCCATTTCGACCAGTTCCCGGAAGCTCTGAAGCGAATAGAGAACAACAAGCCCGAAGACTGCAGGAGAAACGCCGAGAAGTTCTCTTCCGGGAACATGGCGAAGATGTATCTCGAATTGTTCCGGAAAGTGGTGGGAGGTGAGAGATGGTGAAAGTCTGGATCACCGGAGTGGCGGGCTCTCTCGGCTCTTTCCTCGCCAACGAGCTCGTTAAGAGAGGCTACCGAGTTGCGGGCAACGACATAAAATCTCCCGAAGACGCTTATCTCGGCGGCTTATCCAGAGAAGTCGAGTACCTCTGGAAAGCCAACGAAGATCTGACTCCGAGAGATCTAGACGATTATCAGATCATCGTGAATTGTGCAGCATCGCCCGATAGGCCGATGGGAATAAGTTCACCTTCGCATGTGTTCCTCAACAACACGCTCTCGATATTAAAGCTGCTTGAAGTTCTGAGAGAGACCAAGCCCGAGAAGATAGTTCATGCCGGAAGCGGAACGGTATATATAGGCTCGGATCTCCCCGCTACCGAAAGCACAAGGCCCACTCCCAGGAACCCGTACTCGGTCTCCAAGCTGGCTCAAGACGAGATCGCTCTCTCTTACTACAGAGCTTACGGTCTTCCCTGCGTGATCGTCAGATCCGGAATGGTCTACGGTGGCGGAAGGCTCGCCATAGCTCCTCACCGCTTCATGATTCAAGCGTTGAGAGGAGAGCCGATCACCGTGTTCGGCGGCCGGCAGACGCGCACACCCACTCACCTCTCGGACGTCTTGAAGTACTGGCTTAAGATAATCGAAGCTCCCGCCGAGAAAGTGGTGGGGCGCGTAATCCACACCGTCTATCCGACTTCGCCGGATCAGAAAGGAGAGTATACTATCCTCGAGATGGCTTTGATGGTGAAGGAGATCACGGAGTCGAAATCCGAGATACTGATACTGCCTTACGAGCCCGGCGAGCACGAGAACAACAAGCCTCTGAGAGAGTGGATAATCTCCACGACTGCTCATCAGCTCGGAGTGAAGCCCGAAATAGATCTGAAGAGAGGCCTCGAGCTCACATTGGATTGGATAAAAGAAGTCGTCAGGAGGTAAAGCGATGATCTCGCCGGTGCCTTTGACCAAGTTATTCCTGACCGGAATAGAAGTGACCGTCGGCTTCGGCAATCTGATAAGCCCGAGCACCAAGCTTCCCGAACAGATATACATACCGGAAGGAGGCAAAGCTCTTATTCTCAGGAAAATCAGCTTTCACGGATTCGATCCGGGCGACGGAGCATGCCAGTTCCGCCATAAGCATCTGCGAATAGGCTTCACGGTAGACGCTTACTTCATGAATAAGGGCTACGAAGTAGAAAGGCTCGTGATAATCACGAAAGAAGAGCCGCTGAGATATGTGCTGGAGAACCTCAATGACACATCTAGCATTTACTTTAACATCACGCTTCAAGGAATCGAGATCTCGGAATCGGAGAGACTGAAAATTGAAGAAATAGTAAGAGAAATGGGAGGTGAGGTATGAACGATATCGAGAGATTTGCAAAGCCGCTCGCCATGTTAATCGCAATCGTTACGATCGCGATACTCATGGGGTTGGGAATAGTTCCTTGGAAAGAAGGGCTCCCGATCCTTGCTTTGCCGATAATTTGGTATTTCGCTTCCCGTGAGCGAGATCTCTCTATTCAGAGGAAGATACTGAAGGAGTTATTTCGAAAGGAGGCATAAAGAAGTGAAAATCCCTATATGGAGCGTTGAAGATGTTCGCAGGAAAGTGGGCTTCGCTTTGATAGAGTCCGGCATATCTATGCTCGATCTTCCGAAAGACCTCGAGTTCTCGCTGAGATCCGCATTGAACGCAGCCAAGCTCAACCTTGAAGGTGAGATTCAGACTTTCAAGATAAGCCACGAAGAGCTTGAGAAGCTGGTGAAGTCAAAAAGTCCGCAAACTCAGTGCATCTTTTGGGATCGAAATTTCTGGTACCCGAGACTTGAGGACTGGAAGAAGTTCATAACCGAAGATCTCGTCAACTTCTTGAGATATAAATTGGATCATTTCGACTGTGATAATTTTAGTACAACTTTCAAAGCTCACATAGCCGAATACTACGGTATAAACGGTATCGGAGTAGCGCTGGGAGCACTTTACAAAGATGATCAACTGCTGGGATATCATAGCTACAACATACTGCTTGCTCGTGAAGAGGAGAAAAACAAGTTAATCTGTTACGAACCGCAGACAGACGAGCAGAAAGACTTCGAATACGAAGTGAAGATGAGCACAGGTGTAGTTTATCGAACAGACCTCATCTTGTGGTATTAAGCTCGATCGCACCTTGTCGCCCATCCTCCGAAGAGCAGACCTCTGTGAAGTTTCCCGGAAAGGCGCATAATAGTATGAGAGGCCGCGTTTAAGAAGGGGGTGAAAGCATGAAGCCCGTCTACGGAGACAAGTGGCTTCAAGTCGGAGGGACTCCCGCCGAGAAGCTCCTTGAGAGGCTTGTTGACAAGAGGGCAAATCTCCCGCCCGCCGGATTCAAGGGAAGAGTGTTCACCGACGAAGAGACTTTTGAGTGCTTAGTCGACACCGGTGAGAAGTGGATCTCGGCTCCCTGGGCGACTATACCCGCAACTTACTTGATCTACATCGAGCCCGGTGTCGGTTATGTGGTGAGAAACGGAAAGACGGGGAAGATAGAGTATATCGAGCCCGACCCCAACCACGCCGAGAAAGCGATACAGTGGGCAATTGATAGTGTATCAAGTGGTAAAATATTCATTTCAAAGGGCGTATATATTA
>JAGHCI010000025.1:0-5179 GCA_021160545.1 Candidatus Aerophobota bacterium
GTAGTAGTGGATCTCTGCTTTCCAGAAAAAAGAATAGCTATATTTGTTGATGGATGTTATTGGCATTCTTGCCCAATATGTTTTGAGAAAGAGACCCGTAAAGGTGTAAGGGGTTATGATGCACGAACAACTAAAAAACTTCAACAATTTGGTTGGAAAGTAATTAGAATATGGGAACATGAAATAAAAGGTGATTTGGAATCATGTATCAAAAAGGTCTTGGATTTGATAAAATAGTATCATATTTTTTCATCCTACGACCTCCGTTGTTGTTGTTGGGTATACTTGCCCCCTACAGCCTAATGGTTTACTATGGTAAGTGGGGAACAGAGGAGGCGTGGTATATACTGTTGGCAATTGCTTTTGGTAACTGTGCATTTAACATATTCAACGAGATAGCAGATAGGAACGTGGACAAGGTACTGAAACCTTGGAAGCCAATTCCCTCAGGTAGAGTTGATTTATATATTGCCCCGGCAATTGCACTTTCTTGTTGGGTTCTTAGTTACTGGTTCCTCCTTCACCTTGACCTGCCCTACCTCTACTTAGGTGTTTTGGGCTACCTTGGTGCTTTTATTTACAACGTGATGCAGGTTAGGGAGGTTGTAGGTAATTTGGTTTTAGGAGCTACCTACGCTGTTGCAGCCTACATGGCAACATACCCGTATGGGCTAGAGTTTGTGGTACCTTGGATGTTATTAGTCATGGGGTTTAACATAGCGGTGCAGGTGCAGGATGTGGAAGGAGATGTGAAGGTTGGCTTGCAGACCGTACCGGTAGAACTTGGGGTGAGGAATGCAAAAATCTTATCCGGGTTACTTAGTATTGTAGCGGGAGCATTGTTTTTACGTTTAGATTGGCACTTCTATCCCTTCTTCATGGCCTCATGGCTGGTGCTGGGTGCTAACATATTCAACGAGTATGAGGTTTTTTGCAGGTACCTGGGAAGGTTGAGTATGATAATAGGATTTGGGTTACTACTGCTATGAAGGAGACGAGAAAGCGCAGCCTGGTTAAAGCCTTGACATATCGTGTGATAGTTACACTTGTAGCCTTCTTGCTTGCATACCACTACACAGAGAGTGTGGAGAAGAGCATACAAATCATCGTGTATTATTATTTGGGGTCGGTTATAATCTATTTTCTTCATGAGAGGCTTTGGTTAAGAATACGCTGGGGGAGGGAGGAATGAAAATAGCTATCTTTGGTGCTGGAATGGCTGGTACATATTTGGCAAAGCTGCTGAGAAAAGAGGGTATCACTTACACGTTATTTGATAAAAGAGACAGGCCATCGTGTTTCTGTGCGTGGGGGTGGGCAGGGTTCAGGCAGGTGAAGGAGTTTGCAAAGGCTATAGGCTACAATGCAGATGAATATGTACTGGTCAGGCCAAAGAGAGCGTGGATTAATGGGGTAGAGGTGAAGATAAAGAATGTGGTTACTTTTGATAAAATAAAATGGCTTGAAGACATGTGGAAGGACGAGGTCATTGTTCTTAACCATATGGCATACGACCCTGCTGAGTATGACTTGGTTGTAGATGCTACAGGTACAGCGAGGGCAGTAATGGGCAAATCAGAGTATGATAGGCTTCTGCACACCATACAGTTTAAGGCAAAAAGCTCCATACTGGACGAGGATTACATATACGTTTACGGTAGGCCATACGGTTATGCGTGGTATTTTCCGTTGGGGGATGGCTGGTGGCATATAGGTGCAGGTGCATACGTGAGACAGCAGGCGGATTACTTGCTACGAAGAATTTTAGAGGAAGTGCCAGTGTTGCATTATGGCGATGCATGCCAGTGTGCAGCAAAGATAAGGTATGTTGTACCGGGCGCTATACCAATTGTTGACATGCACCCCTACCCACCAAAGGTTGCGATAGGAGAGGCGGGAGGTTTTGTATCTGGGTTTGGTGAGGGGAATACACTTGCTATGGAAACGGCGACAGTGCTATATGAATGTATTAGAGACTACCCGAACAACTCGGTACTTGCTGCAAATGAATACAAGAAGCGGGTTTTAGAAAAAACATTATGGGTGGGAAGGCAATATAGGTTTGTGTGGGCTTTAAGTAGGGGTTTTGTTCCCGCTTTACTGGTAGCGAAGGATGTAATAAAGATAGCAAACTGGCGGTCAATAGAAATCAGTAAATGGCAGGCGTTAAGGATATTATGGAAAATTACGCATGGGTAATATATGAAACAGCGGTGCCTGACATGCAAATGGTGGCATCCAGTGACAGAAGTGATGGGAAAGTGTTATGAGCCAAAGAGGTTAAGGCAGGTTGGGCACCCCATAGCTAAATTGGCAAACCAAAGCTGTGAGGATTGGGAGCCATATAAGGTAAAAGGTAAATAGGTTGTTGTTGCAATGAAGGATAGGACAGATGTAAACAGATAGTAAACATTATATACTTTTAGTTACAGAGATGGTGGTGAGGTGAAGGATATGGGTTTGGAAAGATTTGGGGTAGAGAAAGAGATTGTATACCCACGTGTGGAAGAGAGGAATGTTTTTGTGGATGGCATTGGTGCAGTCGATGGGTACAAGGCCATAGTGAATGCAGATACGGGGTATGTATATGACATTGCCAGCAAGGTGTATACAATTGTCAGGCATGAAGAAGTTGTTGATGCTGTGAAAGCAGCCCTAGCAGAGTATAGGATTGAGCCAAAAACATTTGACGTTGTGCTTTCTGGTAAGCATGGTGCAAGGTTGTTTGTTAAAACACTATGGGAGGAAAGGGTTGTTTCGGGGGACGATATAAGGCTTGGTATGGTAGTTACGAACAGCTATGACAGGAGTATGGGTATTGGTGCAAGCGGATTTGGTCTTAGACTTGGTTGCAGCAATGAAATGGTGTTTGGTAAAGAAATTGCTTTTGAGTATACAATGCACACAAAAAATGTGAAAGACAGGGTTGCAGAAATAATACCTAAGGTGCTGGACAAGCTTGAAAGGGTAGTGGAGGTTATAGAGTTGAGTATGAATGAACTTGTAAGTCTTGCTGACGTTGCAAAGTTGATAAGAGCACTCGGGTTAGGTAAGAAAATGCGGGAAAGGTTGTTTGGGCTAATTGCCAAATACGTTGACCCAGAAACAGCGAAGTTACTCAGACAAGAAATTGTTGCTATAGAGGAGGCAGAGAGGGCAGAGGTACTTGCAAGGTTGGAGAGGTTGCAGGAATATGAAGCGCCAAGGTGGCAGACATACAATGCGTTTACAGAGTTGCTTACACATCATGCTGGCAGGAATGATGCATACACAGTCTACAGTTGGCAGAAAAGGGTTGCGAACGAGCTGCTTGCGCCGGTTGCAGTTAAAATTTAATTTTTAATTTTTCAGGTGTCATCTATGGAAGTCGAACTTTGTTACAGTTGCGGGACACCACACCATCACCCAGTAGAAATTATAGGTAACCTTAAACCAATCTTCAGGACGACAACACCGGCAAGCCTACCCCTTGTACTTTTTGGATTACCAGATTGGAAGAGTGTAGATGAACGATGGATAGAGGCATGTGTGCACACGTTCAGGACACTGCCAAAGCTTGAGGGGCCATACAAAAAACCAAAAGCAAAGACAATAGAGGTTGAGGTTACTGGCGGGTATGTGGTAGGCAAGCGCAAGATGTTTATTAAAGTCTATGACGACGAGGGTATTAAGTTCTTAGACTACTTTGTTACAAGGTTGGAAAGGACAATGCAGTACCTTAACAGGCGTACAAGCTACAAAACACTGATAGATGCTGTAAACATTTTGCGTAACGTAACATCACCGTTTAAGCAAGACCTGATAGAGGCATTGGGGCGGTTTAGGTTTGATCTGCTGGTAAGTATCGGCCTGTTACACAGCGTAAAGCTTTGGACAGAACGGAAACACGTTTACTATGTTTCACAGGCATGGAGAGCATGAGGGGTGGAAACATGTCTCCTGTTCCCTTTGGGAAAGTATATTATTGTTCCACCCCTCCTTCAGAAAAATTTAAAACAAAAGTAAAAAATTTACGGAGGTGATAGCTTGGGCAAAGCAGTTTTAATTTTTATTTTGGAATGTAAGGATGAAGAAATTGCGAGGATCCTTAACTGGAGGGTGAGCGACCTTCTGAAGGATTTTAGGCCAAATGTGGTTAGAAGTACAGCGGTTTGCGTCCCTATGGAGGAGGAAAGATGATAGTCTGCCATAATGACGCTGACGGGATAACATCAGCCGTGCTTTTTTTGTATGCTAATGGGTTAACACTTGATGACGTAAAGGTCAGAGTGGCAGAATGGTTTGGGCAGGTGCAAGAAAGTGATAGGTTTTGCTTTGATATGGTGCCTGAAAACCCAGAATGGGACGGGGTTAATTACGACCACCATCCGCAACACCCACCACCAGATAAAAGGAAGTATAAACTGATATGGGACACTGTACCCACAGCTTTGATTGTTTACAATAAACATAAAGACGAAATACCAGATGAACAAAAGTGGAAGGTTGTAGTCGGTATTGTGGGTGATGGCCAGCCTGAACTAATACCACCAGAAATCTTTGACATGTTTCCAGAGTTAACAGACGAAATCCTATGGGTTCGAGAAGGGAGAATAACTTTTACCCTACCTCGATACAAACTGCTTAGCAGTGGTATAAACAGCTTGATGCGAGTTGGGAACTATGAATATGCTCTGAACCTGTTATATCATGCAAAGAAACCAGATGACCTAATCTTTAATGAAGAGGCAGAAAAGGCAAGAAATACGATAGCAAATGAATGCTACAAGATAGCTAAGAACTCAAAATTCGTAAAGCTAGGTAACAACATAGTCTACCTTGAGTTTGAAAGTAACATGGATGTTACGGGTAGGGTGGCAAGCGAGTGGCAGGATAAACTGGGGTATACTGTCGTTGCATACAACATAACAAAGGGCAAGCTTAGCATACGAGGAGATTTAGCTTTATGGCTTGCAAGAAAACTTAACGCTATTGGTGTCAATGTAGGTGGACATCCCGGCTTCGTAGGGGGCGAGTTAGAACCAGGTGTTAGTTTAATTGATAAATTAAGGTCTGTGTTGAGGTGAAAGGAGGTGAAAGGGGATGATAAAGCAGCTTGATTTTATTGATGCGGTTAGATGTCCAAAAGACGGATCTTTAAAAACCCCAGTTGATTGCAAAAAATGTAAACATTTCTATA
>JAGHCI010000169.1:0-3559 GCA_021160545.1 Candidatus Aerophobota bacterium
CCCATAGGGCGTCGAGGGCGTCTTGCCCGTCGAGGCTTTTCCAGTTGACTATGGGCTCGTTTTCCGGGGTCTCGGTGATGGAGTCTGGTTTCAGGTCTTGGATCTTCTTCTTTCCAGTTTTGAAACTTGAGATTATTGGGTTGCCCCCTGTGGTGCTCGCGGCGATCATTATGGGTATCTTATCTGCCTTTCCTTCATTGTATAGCTTCTTGAAGCCTTTGAAGACCCCTGTGAAGCATGTGCCGTTACCTGTGGATACGCTCACTGCGTCGGGGGAGTATCCTAGTTCATTAAATATCTCATAGGCGATGGTCTCATAAGCCCTATAGCTTATTTCTTTATTCTCCTTGGTTCCTGGGTTTCCATTGTACCAGCCCTGCTTAACGGCTTCTCTAGCACTTAGCTCTACTAGATCCTCGTAGGTTCCAGGCGCTCTGTGGATGATGCTTCCCATTCTCTGCATCTCTCCTATTCTTGGGCTATAATAGCTCTCAGGGATGTAGACGTGGGCCTTGAGTGCGAATATCTTGCTGAGCTTTACTATGCTTATTCCAAAGTTGCCGCAGCTAGCCACCGCTATGGTGTTAAATCCGTGCTCCTTAGCGTGCTTCAATGTTGCGTAGCTTGCCCGATCCTTCATGGTTCCAGTCGGGTTACCTGCTTCAAACTTCACATAGAGTTTACTAAAGCCTAGTAGGTTCTCTAGGTTTCGTAAACGCGTAAAAATAGTGTCTCCAATGCCGTGTTCTTTAAACTTGTTCATAAACATTTTATGGGTTCTACTTGAAAAGTAGGCTGGGAGGGGATTAATTTTTTGCCCTAAATTTGATATAAGTGGTTACTAAATGGGCTAGGGCTGTGATGTAGTGCGGTGGGTTGAGTTTAGCCTTAAAGAAGCTTCCTCGGTCTAACTTGTATAGGGTGAGACCTGTGGTTCTACTTGGCTATGAGGGTAGGAGCCCATTTAGGCTGTCGTCGCTGATACCAAGGTCTCTTGGAGGGCTAATAGTCCGCCTTGGCTATATCCACTATGTTATCATACGTTAGGGCTCTTTCATTATTCGTCTTTGCATGTGTCTAGCTTACTAGGTGTAGTTTCTTTTGGCGACCAGCTAAATACACTAGGTTATCTCCGGTCCACCAGGCGTCCTCCTCTAGGCTCATACGTACCTCTTGGCCACCCCATTCAGGCACTTCTCTCTTTATGTTTAACTCGATGGCGTAACATGTGTCTGGGTAAAGAGGGTAGTCTCCTCTTCCGGGTACGCCGTCCTGCTGATCCCATAGCCCTATGACGGGGCCTGCTCCGTGGCCGTGGACTCCAAGGGGGTGAGTGTATATGCTGGGCTTTAACCCGTTTTCCTTTGCTTTATCTAGAGCTATCTTGAGTATTTGGTTTCCTGTTCTACCTGTCTTGAATGCCTCTGCTAGGTAGTCCTGTAGTCTGTTTGCGTCTGCTAATGCCTGTTTTAGCCCTTCTGGGGCGTCCACTTCTCCATGTTTGAGGACATAAGCGTTCTCCTGTACATCTGTTGCGAGGCCTAGGTAGTAGAATCCTACGTCGCAGTGCAGTAGGTCTCCTCTATGTATTATTTTGGTCTTTTTTGCGTCATCGTATCTGGCTCCAGGTCCTTGGCGGTCTACCGTTGCTGGGAACCACATTTCTACGCCTAGGTCAAGCATCTTTTGTCGAATCCACCACTGAACGTCTTCGACTGTGGTGATGCCTGGGGTGATGATCTTACTGCTGAAGGCTTCCTGTATGATGGCGTGGGTAAGCTCTATAAGCATGGGGTATGATTCTAGCTCCTCCGAGATGCGGGTTTCTAGCCATCTGACGCATAGTTTCTCGGCTGATACTAGCCTGTCGGTGTATTCTTCTAATGCGTCTACGAGGAGCGTATATTCTCCATGGGTTAAACCGTCTCCGAAGGCGAAGGTGTTGGAGATGTTGATGCCTATTTTCTCTGGGTTTCTCTCTTTGATTATTCGGGCAAGGCACTCGTATTGCTCTTCTGTGTCTGGGTTCCAGACTCCTTCATAGAATTCGTCGAAACCATACCTGTATATAGCTAGCCTGTCCACCTTTTCCGGTCGACGGTGGAATAGGAGGATCGTCCGTCTCCTCGCGTAGAGGTTAGGCTCAGGTAATAGGCTCATTATAACGGGATCTTCATTATATTCCCGGGCTATTACGAGCCACATATCGATGCCGGTTTCATCCATGAGAGCTGGTAGCAGGGACTCGAGGCGCTTCTTCAGCCAGGCATTATAGATGGTCATACGATCCCTTAGAGGCAGTATTTTCTGCCCCAAGGAGTCAGCGCCGGGGTTTGTATAAGGGGGGAAAAGTTGATCTCTCATACATATCTATTGGGTGATGACTGGTTAAACCTAACGCGTATATAGATACGGTTTGAATTGTCTTTGCCTGATTTTTAGGTTCCATGAACTTGGATCGCGTCAAGCTGGTTTATTATTCTCCCACTGGAACCTCAGGGAAGATCCTTGAGGTTATTCATTGGGGAATAGGACTAAACTATGACATAGTGAACTTTACTCTCTAGGTCTAGGAGTATAAGAGCTTCATTTTTGGTTTCATTGGATCTAGCTCTGAAAGCGATTCCAGTTTATAGTGTAAGGGTGGCTCCCTGGCTGAGAGGAGACTTGAAGGGATCCGTGCAGGGGATGCTTCAGCCGTCCTCGTAGTTTGTCTAGGGTAATATGGCGTTGCTAGGGGTTGTCGAAGCCAAGTTGGGTTTAGCTTCCCCAGACTCTTTTGAAGAGTTTGAGGAAGTTTAAGCCAAGGATCTTTTTGATCTCCTGATCGCTGTATCCTCTGGCTACAAGGCCCATGGTAAAGTTGGGCATATGCTCCATGTATCCATATCCCCACTCCTTGTCCATCGGTGTAAAGTAGTCTACGTCGATTCTCTCAGGATACTTTTGAATAAAGGCTGTCCTCGTAATGGTGTTTGGGAACTCCAAGTCGGAGCCAAACCCAACGTGGTCAATCCCCACTATGTCAACAGTTTCATCAACTTGATCCATCAGGTCATCTGTTAAGGTGCTGTCGCCCGCCTTCTTGGCGAAGAAAGGTGTAACCCCAATGACTCCTCCTTTTTCGGCGCAGGCCTGCATCATTTCATCCGGTTTACCCCTTTGCCGACTATAGTCCACAAAATCTCCCCATAGGACCGTGGATTTACTGGCCCACTTAGCGTAGCCTCCAGGCTTATCTGGGGCGCTTTTCCTCGGAATGATGTGGGTGAAGCTCACTGGATCCTTACTTAGCTCTATGGCGTCCCAGCAGGTCTGGTCCCCCGTGTGGCTCAGGTCTATGAGGATGCCCAGCTCGTTCATCTTCTCCACCAGGGCCTCCCCGAATACGCTGAGCCCCCCATCCTTCTTCTCCCGGCACCCGTCACCGGCCTCGTTCCTCCAGTTGTAGGTCAGCTGCATCACCCTCAGCCCCTGCTGGTGGGCCACCTCCAGGAAGCCCAGGTTCCTCTCCAGAAACAGGCTGTCCTGGGGGCCATAGATCAACCCGTGTTTCCCC
>JAGHCI010000110.1:0-3313 GCA_021160545.1 Candidatus Aerophobota bacterium
CAGCTTCCTCCTTTCCTTTTGGAACCATATTAAGATAAAGCGGAAGAGCGTTTGAGGTCTGGCTACCAGTTGCATACTGATTAGTACTCTCATTAAAAAACTCCCTATTGAAAGCATCTTTGATGTTCTTAGCCAGGTCAGAATAATATTTGGCATCCTCAGTTTTACCCAGAATCTCTGCCACCTGGGACAAAATCCAGGCATCATAATAATAATAGGCAGTTGAGGTGAGAGGGACTGGTGTGTGCTTTGGCCTAAAGCTACTATAATCGACCTGCGGTTCCATGTGATCGCCGAGACCGCAGGAAATAATGTAATTATTCGCTTTAGTACTGAGAAAATCGACCAATTTTTTTATACCGGTGTAATGCTCCTCCAAAACTCGCACATCTTCATAATACTGGTATAAATACCAAACAAAAAGTGGATAAGAACTTTTCCATGCAGGCATTTCTGAATAAATATCTCTCCAATGCAGTGGGCTAACAACAGGCACATCGCCATCTGACTTTTGAGAGTCCTTTATGTCATTAAGCCATTTCGTCCAAAAGCTGGCGGTATCAAAATTATAGATGTAATCCTCTGCTACGAACCCCGGATCACCTAACCATCCCACTCGCTCACACCTTTCGGCAGCATCCTGGGGGATACTTTGAAAGCTGCTCATGAACGTCCAGCATACATTATGATGAATCTGATTGAGCAAAGAGTTAGAACAAGTGAAACTGCCACTGGTTTCCACTGCCGAACGCACAAAACATCCTTCCAAGTTTTCCAGCGTCGGCGTGCCAGGAAATCCAGTTACCTCGACGTAGCGAAAACCATGAAGGGTAAATCTTGGCTCCCAAACCTCCGTGCCTTCTCCCTTGAGGATGTAAGTGTCAGTCTGTTCAGCATTCAGATTGTTTCTTCGATCTAATTTGTAGTCCTCATACACTCTTCCAGCATATCTTAGCGTTACCTTCGTACCTCTTGGCCCACTTAAGCGAAGTTTTGCCCAACCAGTAAAGTTCTGTCCAAAATCGTAGACATAGACATTTTCCTCCGGTTGCATAATCCTTACGGGCTTAATTATCTTCATCACCTTGATAGGCGGTATCAACTGGGAGGTTAAAACTCCATTTGGAGCCTCTACTATCTTGGCTTCATCCCAATTAGAATCATCATAACCAGGAGTATCCCAACCGAGTTTTTCCAATCGAGCATCGTAGGTTTCCCCTTTACAGATATCATTGGCAATAATTGGGCCACTGGAGGTCTTCCATGTGTCATCAGTTACAATGCTCACATTTTCACCATCCGTGAATTCTATATTCATCTGCACAATTAACTTTGGCCTGTCACCATATGGCTGTCTTCCAATTGGTTCTCCGTCCGAGCTATACCAACCATTTCCCAGCATAACGCCCACTGCATTTTGACCGGTCTTTAGATAATCAGTCACGTCATAACTTACGTACAATACACGAGAGTGAAGCTTGAATGGCTGGTCATTATTGTAGTAGGTCGTCCCGGGGTCAAGAACGTGATCGCCAACTTTTTTCCCATTAATATACAGCTCATAATATCCCAGGCCAGATATATAGGCTCTTGCCCGTTTAATTTCTTTGCCAAGCTTAAATTCTTTACGAAAGAGAGGAGAGGAGATACCCTTCTTAGCTCCAATCCATTTACCTTTCCAGTCACTTTCCTTCAGCAAACCCATCTCAAAGGTGGCCACATTGCTGTATGGACTAGGTCTATCATTCTTATCCCACACCCGTACCTTCCAGTAACACCTCTCACCGCTTGCCAATGCCCTGCCCTTATAGGCAACGTTTACCGATTGATCCGAGATTACCTTTCCGCTGTCCCATTTGTCGCCATTATTTTGATCCAGCTTTTCTCTATTACTGGCAACAAGAATCTGATAAGCTCTCTGATACTCTGCTCGCTCTGAACCCTCAAGCGTCCAGGAAAATCTGGGCTGAGCCATATCCAGGCCCAATGGATTTTTTAGATACTCACAACGCAAATTTACAGGCATTATAGCCATTTTCCCTTCCCTCCGTTGAATGTTATTGAGTCAAGGAAGTGCTACATCTCTCTAACAAAGGACAATCTTACCTTTTCACTTCCGGTTGTTCCTGCATCTTTCTAACTCAAATTCTTCAGCTCTCTGACTTGGCTCATTTTTCCTTGAAAGCTTCTAAAGAGAAATTTAATTACTTCAGAGGTGTGAACAACTCGACATTTTAAACAGGTCTGTATCCTGTCGTCAATGGCTCTGTAGATTCTTGTAACTCCGTAGAATGTCATACATTGTAATTGCATTTTCCAACGGTACTGCCGGGTGAATTTCCGAGGTTGAGCCCAGCAAAACCCTTTCATCATTAGCATCTTCAATTAATTTCCAGCAAGCCCTGGCAACATCATCTTTTGTTCCCACTGTAAGTAGATTCTGACAGTCTATCGGGCTGGCTATGGTGGTATTTGGATATAGCTTTTTAAATTTTTTAACTTCCATGGTTGCCAATGGTTCGCAGGGATCAATGACATCAGCCCCAAATGAAATAATATCATCTAATACTGGCCACTTATTACCGTCAGAATGGAATATTACTTTGTAGCCATGAGATTTCCAGGCATCGATAATTTTTTTAACATTCGGATATATTACTTTCTTTATAAAATCCGGATTAAACAATAAACCCGAATTAGAAGCGAGCTCTTCTGACACAAGTGCTATTGGAGTTAGACTTAAATCGGCAAAACTGTGTATTCTTGCTACCTCATAATCGCCCAGCGCCCTGTAGAGAGATAGGGCATCCTCAGGATACTCATAAAATGTATAAATGAAGAGCTCAAAACCATATCTATTGGTTAGGGTATACATCCCCGCTAAACTTTCAGGAGCTACCATCACTGTATCCTCAAGCTTATCCGCGATTCTTTTAAAAAGAATCTTTACCTCTTCAAATGTTTTACAATGTTCACCTAAGAGTTCAAGATGCTCCAAAGCCTGGAAGCAAACCTCCTTTTTCTCAATTGCCCTATAGATTCTTTCAACATCCTTTTTCATCAGTTCTCTTGCTTCTTTGACAGTTTTAATTGGTCTTTTTAAAATCGTTTTAGTCCACCATTCCTGTTTATAGACAAATCCATCTTCGTCCGTGACTATTTGGGGTTCTAAATTTACCGGAACGGTAAAATGTCTTACCAGATCAAGTACTTTGCTTACAGCTTTGCAGGTAAGATCCTCGGCATTTTTGGGAGTAATTTTGTCCTCTGCCAAGTATTCAATAAGATCCACATTATGAATGATATCGTAGAC
>JAGHCI010000188.1:0-3087 GCA_021160545.1 Candidatus Aerophobota bacterium
ACCTTATCTTCTTTTTCATCGCTCTCCTCGCCAGCATCAGCAGAATCAAGGATTTCATCAGCTGATTCAGGATCGAAAGGAATGTCCTCGATTTCCTCCTTTTTCATTCTTTTTTCAATTTCTTCCTCGACACTTTCCGAAACGTCTTCCAGATTTGGCTGAACCTCAAGCATTCTGATTATTTCGATATACTTCGCTATCGTTTGCTTCGATAAAAGAACCCTTCCGAACTTATCCGTGAGAAGTGTTTCGATTTGAGCGAGAGATTTTCCGTCCTTCTCGTGTAGGTTGTAAAGAATCGTCTGGAACATGTATTTCAGTTTTTCGAAAGTAGCCTTCGAAACGTATCTCTTTCTGTGTTTTTCCCGCATTATCAGCGGTTCCTTTACCATTTTCACGTAAAGGTCGTAAATCGATTTTTTGATGAATCTGAAGGTGATCCATCCCTTGAACGTTTTCTGCGTCTGGGCGAGAGAAATGAAATTTTCGATTTCTGAGAAAAATCTCGGATGTTTTTCCACCTTTTTAATCAAGGAAAACACGCCGAAAGGGTTCTTTTCGGCGAGAATGGGATTGTCGTAGTTTCGCAAAACTATTGCTCTGTTCTTGCTTCCGTTGAACTCTTTCGGAATGAGAAACATGTAGTGCGCTCTCGAGAGAATGTCTTTCGTGAGAAGCGAGAGAGAAGGCGTGATCAGAATCGTGAACATCCCTTTTTCCCCCGTTTTCATCAGCAGTTCCACCAAGTCTTGCTGTTCCTTGCTCAAGGCATCGTGCCAGGAAAGAAAATCCAGAGATTCGTCGATGAAAACGGGACTGCACTTCGGATTTTTCTTTACCTTTTTAATCATATCGTCCGCCGAAAGCGCAAAGTAGTTCTTGAATATCTGTTTCCACGACCTTTCTGGATTGTAATTGATGTAGCCCTTGCTAAACGCCCTTCTGCAGAGTTTCAGATAAGAAATTAAAAGGTTGAACCCGAATGTGGTTTTTCCCGTTCTCGGTCTTCCGTAGATTATCACGAACGTGTCCATTTTTTTCTTCACGTATCTTGAGATTGCCAGCCTTGCGAAAAAATAGTTCGTGATCCGGAGCCGTCTTCTTTTTTTTTCCATCCGAGCACCTCATATATCGAGCAATTTTATGTTCTCTTCTTCGAGAATTGCGTTCGCTCCCGTTTTTCTTTCCATCGGAAGCGTTATTCTTAACCCGTTTACCGTTGTAAAGTGGTCTATTTCCCTGAAAAGATTGTTTATTTTTTCGAGAATTTTCGCATATCCTTCGGCATTTGGCACAACGTAAAGATGAATTCCTTTCCTCACCGCAACGGTTTTTATCCCTTCTTTTTTGAGGGTTTCACCATTCCCGTAAAGCAACGCTTTGATTCTGTTCACGGCTTGATACCAGC
Source organism: Candidatus Aerophobota bacterium (assembly GCA_021160545.1). GTDB lineage: Bacteria > Aerophobota > Aerophobia > Aerophobales > B3-G15 > CBFDTW01. Next base: position 1,409 of record JAGHCI010000188.1, read on the forward strand.
CGTCCACGATTTTCTTATGTTCCTCGAAAATAGGTATGCAGTTAATCAGCGAAACGATTGCCCCGAGACACTGCACTATCTTTTTTCTCTTTTCTATCGGATCTGCCGAAACCGAGACAAAATATTCCGTTTCCCCTATTATTTCGCTCACTCTGTGTATCTTTCTCGTTATCAAAATCTTCTCGTATTCCTTTACCCAGTCCTCCGAAATCATCCTACTTCTTCCGTATCCACCTCTCATATTCTTGCACCTCGAGAGATTTTTTCACAGCGAGGGCGGAGAGATAAAAGAGCGAAACGAAAGCGAAAAATAACCCGATGTGATATATCTGACTCCCCGAAAACTTGAAGAACAAGGATTGGGCGAAAATCTCGATACCGAAAACTTTAAGGTGCTCGAGATTTCCGACGCTCGCGCCTATATCCATGAGCCAGAGACCTATCACTCCCAGCATTGAAAAAAGAACAATGGAATAAATCGTGTCGAAATAAGTCCATTTAAACCGTTTTTTCAACTTCAAACCCATTAAACCACCTCTTTACCGATTTTTTCGGCAACGGTTTTTCTTATTTCCTCACGGGTTAGTTCGGAAAGATATCTTTCCGTTGTGGCAATCGAAACATGTCCCACGAATTCCTTCGCATAAACTATGTTTCCAGTTTCCTTCAGAATCCAGTTTATCACGGCTCGACGGATGTTGTGACTCTGCATCAAACGTCTCGCCAGATCCTTGTTCCTTATCTGCTCTTTTACCTTCCTCCTGTAAATCCTGTATGCCACATCCGTGCTTTTCGTGTTCGTGAAAAAGCATTTCTGAGCACCCAAAATTCCCTTTTCTTCGATTAAATATTCCTTTAATTTATTCATTATTTCTTTATTAATAAAAACCTCATGCTCGTGTCCCGTTTTCGTTTTTCTGAAGATTACCTTCCCTTCCTCGAAGTCGATGTCGTTGAGTCGAAGCGAAAGGATTTCGTGTATTCTCGCCCCTGTTGCTATGCCGATTTTCAGCACCCAGAATAAATCCTTATCTTCGATTTTCTCGAGAGCGCCTTTTATTTCCTCTATACTCGGAGGTTTCGGCCTGATTTTTCTCTTAATTTTCGGCTTTATTATTCTGAATTTCAGCCCTTTAAACTCGAGATACTTCCGCACAGCGGAAACGAAAAGCATGTTTGGATGCTCTTTCAAGAATTTGTTCACGCTCATTTCGCTAAGTTCTTCGCATTCTTTGAGGAGTTTTTTCACTACCCAGATGTAGTTCTTTACGCTTTTCTCGGCTATCGGAAATTGTTCGAGCCACTTTCCGAAAGCCTCTGCCTCCGCTTCCACCCTTTGATTTTCGCCGTTTTCCGTGTTCATCTAATGACTATTAGATGAATTTGAGTTTAAATAAGTTCCTACCCCTCACAAAAGAAAACTTTATATATTGTTTTTCCCATTTAGTAGTAATATGAAAGAAGAGGTATTTCCTATGCCCGAAGAACTGAAAACGTGGGGAGAACCTTCTTTACCTCTTCAACAACCTTTGCCACCTATTTCACCGCAATCGAATCCTCCTCCAGAAATTATTGACTGGTTTCTTTCGCTCCCGAGTGTTCCGCTTTCTCTGCGCCAAGAATTTCTTGCATTCTGGGAAATGCTACCGCTCGGTAATTACGACAAAACGGACATAGAG
>JAGHCI010000132.1:0-5562 GCA_021160545.1 Candidatus Aerophobota bacterium
CGCTTCTATTTTTGCTCAGACAGAGGAAGAATTGGCAGAATTGGGAGAAGCGGCCGGTTTACCCCAAGCCAATCTAGTGACTATAATTGGCCGAATTATTAAAATTATCCTATCTTCGCTCGGGATAGTGGCCGTAGTTTTAATAATTTACGCCGGCTTTACTTGGATAACCGCTGGCGGTGTTCCAGAAAAGATAAACAAAGCTAAAAAAATTATAATTGGCGCTGTTATCGGTTTAGTTATTATTGTTTCTTCTTATGCTATCGCTTCCTTTATTATGAATAAGTTGGGAGAGGCCGCGGGGATAGAAGGGGGCATAACGGTAGGGGGACCTTCGGGCGAAGGAGGATTAAGCGGTTTGCCGAGATGCAGTTGTCCGCCGCGAAGCGAAGCTCCATATATCTGCAGTATTTCTCCGTCGTCCGGTCCGGTTGGCAAATACGTGACTATTTGGGGTTGTCGTTTTGGCGAATACGAGGAAGGTAAAAGTAAAATTAAATTTGGCAGGGAGGAATCTTCTATCGCTATGTGTGGGAACAAGCCGTCTTGGAAAGATACTAAAATTGTTACCATTGTTCCCGACGGTTTAGAGATAGACACTTTCCACAGTATTATAGTAGTAAGCAATAAGGAACTAGAGAGTATAAATTCAAAGCGGTTTAAGGTAACCTCGGGGGTCCCGGGTCCGGGAATCGCCTGCGTGGTTCCTGATATAGGCAAACAAGGCGAATCGGTAGATATTTTTGGTGACCGTTTTGGCGACAGCCAGGGAGAAAATGAAGTTGCTTTTGCTAAAATTAAAGCCGAACAAATTAACAGTTGGGAAAATAAAAAAATAAACGCGACTATTCCGGACGGGGCCATTAGCGGAAATATTATAACAACAGTTGACGGAATAGAAAGCAACGGCTATCCATTTCATGTCAAATGCGATTTGGCCGACGATTGCAAGAGAGATACTTATTGTTGCGACGGGCTTTGCGATACGATGGTGTGTACCAATATTGACGGTTCTTGCGCTGGAGGGAAAAAATGTCCTCTTGGATATAGTTGTTGCTCTGATGAAATTTGCCGTCGGGACTGCAATACTGACGGAACTTGCGTTGGCGATTTACCTTGTCCCGAGGGTTACAACTGCTGTGAGGATAAAGTATGCCGTATTAATTGCGAACAGGCTTTATCATTATGTAATTTTAACGGCGTTCAAGACGCTGGAGAAACCGGAATCGATTGCGGAAGCGATGTTTGTCCGCCTTGCGGAAGTTTAGGAACTACTTGTTATGTTTCTCCGGGCGTTTGCGGAGAGGATAATTTATGCCAGCTTTCTACCAGTCAATGTAAAAGCGAAGAAGATGAGTGTCGATGTTGTTGCCGGGATGATGGCGGTTGCCCAGAAGGCCTGATTTGCGACCAAACTCAAATTTGCGCGGGTAAGGTTCATGGACTTTGCTGCGGTTGCGAAAAAGCCGAGCAGTGCAATAAAAATGAAACTTGTATAGCCGGTTGCTGTCGAACTTGCCAAGGAGAACCGGACGGAACCAAGTGTAACGGCGGAGTTTGTTGCAGTGGAGTCTGTTGTCGCGGTGATTGTCAAGACGGTCTTTGTATTCCCTTCTGCGGAAATGGTAAAATTGATCCAGGAGAACAATGCGATGGAAATGATTTTGGGGAACAAACCTGTGAATCTTTAGGATTTGCTAGAGGAACGCTGGTTTGTTCCTATAATTGTACTTTTGATACTCGTGGATGCATTGGAGCGCAAAGCGGCGGATTGGGGGACGTTTGTATAAATCCAGAGATAGAGGGATGCGCTAGCGGGGCCGCGGATTGCGCTGCCGGCGGTCCTAGTGTGGCCTGCGTGCAAAATAATCCTAACGCACCTTGCGCTTGTTGCTGCCGGCCAAAAGAAGGGTTAATTCCGGATACTTGCGGGGCTGGCGCTATAGCCGGATGTAATTTGGTTTGCGATACCACCAAACCCTGCGGCAAATCGGGACAAAAAGGAATTTGTTGTGGTTGCGACCGAGACGAATGTTGCAATAACGGAATCGGTCAAATTTGTGTTGATAACTGTTGCCGTCCATTTCCAGCGCCTACCGATTTAATAGTTACCGGAGCCAATATCAATCAAATCGGTCTTAAATGGAAAGATAACTCCGATTATGAGACCGGCTTTGAAATTTACAGAAGTTTAGACGAGAAAAGCTGGAAGTTAATTGCTGAAACAGAGGCTAACATTACTGCTTATGTAGACACTGAAGATACGAATGGAGACGAACCGGGCAATTTCACCAAAGACAAAACATATTATTATAGAATCAGGGCGAAGAGATAATGGAAATTAGAAATTAGAAATTGGGGATTAAAATATGACTGAGTATAAACAATATTTAGAACTAAAAGATTTAGAAGCCTATAGGTTGGCGCGAGAACACAGTAAGTTGGGATGGGAAATATACAAATCTCTAGATTGGACGAAAAAGAAAGTTATCGGCGACCAAGCAATTACAAGCATAGATTCAGTAGGGGCGAGTATTGCCGAAGGGTATGGAAGATTTCATTATTTAGATAAAAATAAATTTTATTATAATGCAATACTCGAGGGTCATTATTAGAATCACGGCATTGGATTGAGTTGCTTTTTGAAAGAAAGTTTATAAATCAAGATGTTTATCAACGAATGATAAATTTAGGTAGGCAAATACTTATGAAGATGAATAGTTTAATTAAATCTCAATATAATCGAAAAAATAAAGAAAATTAATTTCATAGTTTCCAGTTTCCAATTTCTGCGCTTATGAAAATTTTAACTAAAAAATTTATTATTTTTTCAATTCTTGCTTTCTCTTTATCTATTCCTGTTTTCGTTTACGGCGCCGCTTATTCTGAATATTCTAATCAAGTTGACAAAACTGTCACCGCGGTAACCGGCTGCGAGAAAGACGAGGATTGCTCTGGAGAGACGCCTTGTTGCAACCTTAAAACCGGCCAATGCGTGGAAAATTATGGCAAATGTGGGATTGAAGAACCGAAGTCAGCCACTAAGCCCTTTTCTATTATCACTGGTGAAATAGGATCTTGTTTGGTAGATATTAAGCCCAATAAAGGTCCGTGGGGAACAGCCGTAACTTTATACGGTGACGCATTTAGAGAATCAAAAGATAGCAGTGAGGTCACTTTTAATGGCAAATTGGGCCGAATTAATGCTGATTACACAGACACGAATTTTTCTTGGACTAATACTTTAATAGAAAACGCAAAAGTTCCCACAGATGCAATTGACGGGGAAGTGAGAATAGTAACTAGTGGAATAGAAAGTAACGGTTTATTTTTTGATGTTACCGGCGGAGAAGGAGATTTTTGTGGCAAAGATTTAAGCGCTCCGACTTGTGATCCTGATAACAATCTTTGCTCTGGCAGTTTAGTTTGTGATTCATTTACTTGTACTTGCCAGTTAGTTCCCGGCATTGGTGAATCCTGCGACGAGAACGAAGAAGCCCCTGGTTGTCAACTAAGCCATAGTATTTGTCAAGAATTAGACTATCGTTTAGCGTGCGACGTTGATAAAGGCTGTACTTGCCAGTTAGTTCCCGGCATTGGTGAATCCTGCGACGAGAACGAAGAAGCCCCTGGTTGTCAACTAAGCCATAGTATTTGTCAAGAATTAGACTATCGTTTAGCGTGCGACATTGATAAAGGCTGTACTTGCCAGTTAGATCTAAATATCGGCGCTCCTTGTTATGAAGGAGCAAGCACCGAAATGTGCAATTTAGAAGAATCTACTTGTCAGGAGAGAAATATTGAACATCGTAAATATATTTGCGACCCGCTGGATTGTACTTGTCAACTTGATGAACCTCGGGTTGTCAGCACTGTCCCGGAAGACGGAGCGGAAAATGTTTGCCGCAACGCGTTGATTTCGGCTACTTTTAATCAAATACTAGATAAAAAAACTCTTACTTCTGATACCATTTTTTTGATGGGAGAGGAGAAAATAATCGAAGCCAAAGTATCTAGTTATGATTGGGATTCTGATGGAGACAATCTTCCAGACCAAACAGTAGTTAATATCGCACCCTTTTCAAATTTAAAACCCAATACTTCCTATGAAGTAACCATAAAAGGAAAGCGAGACGGAGTAAAACAGATTGATGGTATTGGAATGAGCGCGGATTACAAGTGGGTATTTACTACTAGTGACATAATTTGTCAGATTGATCATGTAGATGTAACTGTTATTCCTCCTGGTTCGATTCAAAATAATGATTTGTTTAGATGTGCCGGTCGAGATGATTGCCTGGCTGATCAAGACAAAGAAGAAGAAGGCAATCAACATATTTATGTTGCCCAGGCAAAAGATAAAAGAGACGCGCCATTAATCGCTTCTTATAGCTGGGCAAAAGAAGATTTTGAAGAAGTAATTTCTGGAGCTTTTGCTGTTACTAAAGAGCAAGTTATAACTGCTCAAACTCAAAATGGCCAGGCGGTATTGTATGTTCAGGCCGAGGGGGAAGGAGCGGGGTTGGCCATCGGTCAAGTCCAAATAAATGTTTTTTTATGCGAGAATCCGTGGCCGCTTTTAGTAGAATTTCCTTACGGAGATACCACTGAAAACCCGAAGCCGGCAGGCAGCAAACCTACCAATTTTGCTACCTGGTATTGCCGTGACGCCAAGAGTCCGATGCTACCAGGTTTGGAATATCCGCCAACGGTTGTAAGCGCTCCCCCGGAAGAAAATTTAATAAAAGAGTTTTTGTTTCCCAATAAAGTATTTATGGCTACCGAAAGCCCGATTAGCAAAAAAGTTTCTGAAAGAATTGGTAAAAGTGGCCAATGGGCACCTGGCACTGGCTGGTGGGGGGTGAGCCCTGGTTGGTGGGGCGCAGACACTGATTGGCAATGGGCGGCTACTATAAATCCTGAAAAGATAAACTTTTTGGAATATACTTTTGATTTTCCGGAAGACGGAACTTATAGGGCTTTTGCCGAAACATCAAATATAGGAAAAGATTTATCAGTCGCCGGATTTTACCATCAAATAAAAGTTTATTTAGACGGCGAAGAAAAAGGAATATTTTATAATTTGGCTTCCTTAAAAAATCAAATTGGCGGGGTAGTTTTGGGAAATGTTAATAAAGGTACGCATACTATAAAATATGAATGGGCAAATCCAGAAGAACCGAATCTCAATCTTAAGTTTTATACTGTAGGTATAGAAAAGGGCCGAGTAGCCGAAGATGTTATAGGCATTCGAGTTTACAATAATCCAGAGAATATTCCCATTTTTGATTGGTACTATCAAAATGTGCCTAATCCTGGCACTCCGGAATCAATTGAAGTCAGTGGTTATGAAGCCCTTAGAGATGAGAGAACGGTTTATGTGAATGTGACTAATATAGAAAGACCTGGCGAAGAAGATCCAGATACAGGAAGGGTTTCTCCTCCTGTTACTTTTGGGGTTGTTTATTTAATTTCTTATAATAAAGGGGCCGTTCCGGTAACCGTGGATATTTTCAACCAAATGGTGGAAAATTGGCAGTTTTATCCTAAAATGATTGAAAC
>JAGHCI010000101.1:0-3425 GCA_021160545.1 Candidatus Aerophobota bacterium
AATATAGACTTATATCCATCTGTATTTACTTTTGCAAGAAAATCAAATCGTTTGTCTATGTCTTCTATTTTCTTTCCCAGAGTATCCTTGCATTCCTTCAATGGCGAAGCTACCTCCTCTAAATCTTCCTTGAATTGTATAATAAGTGGTAGCTCAAGCTCTTTTTCCTCTAAATCCAAGCGTGCATGCTTAATTTTCCCGATTATATCATCAATTGATGAATAAAGCTTTTTCCTTCTCTTATCAAGGTCTTTTCTCCTCTTGCTTAATTCATCCAGGTGACTTTGTTTACTTTTGATATGTTCAATTAAATCGCCTTCATAAGGCTGGTCACAGAGGGGACATCTATCGTATATTTCAAGAGATTCAATAGCCTCTATACCTTTTTCGTACAAATCTAAGAGAATGAGTTTTGATATTTCCTCTTCATCTTGCTTGAAGTCTGTAAAGTCTTTTTGAAATTTGGAAATGTTTTGCCGTACATCCTCAACAGGATAAAACCTGTTAATAATTCCCTGAATATCCTTCCATAGCTGAAGTTTTTTACTTTTTTCGTCCTTTTGTACTTTCTCTCTTAATTCTTCAAAGCCTGTCTCTACTTCAGTTATTTCTTTAACAGGTGCAATACCGTGACGAGTGAAGATGGTATTTAAAGTTTTTATAAAATGTGCTACGTCTTTAGGTTCTTCACCAGAAGCTTCACGATATTCTTTAATAGAAGCATCCCTGTCTCTTTTTAATTCTCTTAATTTTTCTTCTAAACGTGTTGCACCCGTCTGCAATTGATTTTGAATCCCAAGAGCTTTTCCAAAACCCATCTGATATGACAGAATTTCGTATTTCTTTGCTTTTCTTTCATATATAAACTCAGTAATATCGCGATACCTTAAGTGGCAAGGATGTGGAATGTATTCTCTCATCTTTGATAAATTCCCCTCAATCCTGGGTATAGTTATTCGACTTGGATCAAATTCAACTCTAATTTTCCCTATTTCTCTATTCGTAAATTCAACTTCTACCCATGTTTGACCAGCCTTGGCTTCTTTATGAGGGAAAGCGCGTTCTTTTGCATCTTCACGGGCAAGGTGTTCTATTCTGCCAGAGTATAACCACTCCCACGCATCAACAATAGAACTTTTACCGCTGCCGTTCTTCCCATAAATCATCATTGACTGGATTGACCCTCCCTTATGAAAATCAAGTTCTAAAGGGGGTGTGTTTATCCCTCGAAATCCTGAAATAGTGATCTTTTGAATTTCTCCCATATTAATCCTCCTCCGTATCCTTTTCCAACTGTTTTGACACCCAATTCATGAATTTATTAGTATCAAATCCTTCTTCTGAGATACAAGATTTCATTTCACCAATTATGTCTTCCTTATATTTTCCCGAGCTAACAGCTTCTTCAAACCATTTGGCTGGATCTTTCATCAAATCACCTCCAGTACAAAGCTGCTATTTCGCCTATATGGGGTTTTGAACGCTGACTTATTCATGGTATTTCAAAACCTCTTTGATTGTATTAAATATCATATCTCGTCTTCTATTCACAAACTCTTCAAATTTTTCTGGTTTATGCAATTGCGGGTCATCGGGGATAAAATTTCTTGTATAAAAATCTGGTTGTTCTTTAAGAGCCTCAGGAAAATAATCTTCAGGGAGTTTGTTTCTTTTGGATATATTCAAAGTCTTCTCAAGAAGCATGTAATTGCCTATATTATTTACAATACCGCTTGGATGGTTATATGTTCTCAACATTTTGCTTTTCGGGAAGATATGGTCAATTTCGGGTAAGTTTCCGTTCAGTCTTGGTTGAAAATTGACTATTTGGTTGTTAAATAGGTAGAGCAGATTTAAGATCAGGTGTGCATTTCCATCGATGATGTTTTGGTTAACATCAACAATTCTATTAAGCTTAGTTTTTAAATTATCTTCAAGTTCATAGTAGGGAAAATAGTCAGCTTCGGAATGATTTTTTATTATATTCGTGCAATTGTCAATTACCTTATCTGACTGCCCGCTGAAATTACCATTCAATAATGCTTTATATAACCAGGTTTGGATGTTGTATTTCACCTTTTGGGAATTGGGTTTACAATCATGAATATACGCGAAATAAATGATTGGAATCAATGCATTATAGCTTGGAAGAACTGCATCTGATGTTATTCGTGCATAATTCAAGAAATCCCTTAGCCAGCTAAAACTTTCAACTATTTTCCCCCAATTATTTTTCATCTTTTCTAAAGTTTTTTCGCCTTTTTTTCCTTTAAATTTCTCAACTGCATATTTCGCTTTTTTATCTAGAAGGACTAGCGATGTTTTCAGAATAAAATCTTTGTCAAATGAGAATGCGCCCTGGCTGTTTATGTTATTCAATAAATCTTCAAATTCCTCTTCTGCTTCATCCCAACCCAACTTAATGAGAGAAAACATCAAATCAGATTTACTTAACGGAGTACCCCCTGAATTTGTCCGAATAAAAATCTCCAAAATTTCTTCATAATCAGTAAACTTCCCAAGTGTGCTGTCAACAGGGTAGTAATAAATTAATTCCAACTCTGTAAACAAATTTTTTATCTTTGCGATATTTTTGTCAATTCTTTTCTCCATTTCTCTGGTAACGTCAATATTATCCTCCCTCATTTGTTCCAGAAGATCGGTTCTGATATCCACAGTATCTCTGTCGCTTAAAACAATGTCTTTAAGCAATACCCAATACTTTTCTTTGCTATTTCTCTTCTCTATCTCTTTTTTCGTGAAGTATTCGAAGTCATATTTTAACTCATCGCCTTTATCCCAGAATACTCTATCCCCACTCAAAACATCAAAGTATAGTTCCTTACCATTGTAAGTGCCTTTTAGAGCGATGTACAATGCTTGAAGCCTTTGTTGCCCATCAAGAACAAGAGTTTTTACTTTATTTTTGTATTCGCTTGATCTCAAATAAGTCTCCTTGTCATCCATGCCATCTTTATAATCGTCAAAGAACCTACGAATTTGAATATCGTCCTTTGTTATCCAGAATAATAACGTGCCGAAAGGATATCCCCGTAATATTGAATCTAAAAACCGTTTTATTTGATTATTATTTCTATCTTGTCTCCATACAAATGGTCTTTGGATGTGTGGAAGAAATAACTTTCTTTCGCCAATCATTTGAACAGCCTTTTTAATGCTCATACTTTTGTATGTCATTTGAGGTGCCACTATGATTTAGAGCCAAGCTTATATATAAAGCTTTTGTTCACTTTCACTTTTTTTATATAGTTTCAAATGGGAAGATAATCTTACAGAACTTTTATTTTCTTTGCCGCCATTTTTAAAGGTCCGTCAGTGGTATATATTTTGAGTTTTAGTTTTTCTGCTATGGCTAATACAAAAGAATCAACGAAAGATAAGTTACCAAATCTTATATGAAAAAG
>JAGHCI010000069.1:0-3714 GCA_021160545.1 Candidatus Aerophobota bacterium
ATATATTCTTGGTGATAAATGTGATCTACAATAAGGAGTACTGGAAGAAAGAGTTAGAGAACGTAGATAAAATCTATGTTGTGGGCATTGCTAAGGGTACAAATCCGCACTGGGATAGGGGGATTTGGAGAAAGTTTAAGCTCTACTACATTAAAGATGGAGAGTTAAAACCAATCTTTATTGAAGGAGAAGATTATCCAACTTACTGGATTCCTCTTCATAAAACAAAGAGTGGGAAATGGAAGGGCGGATATTTCGAGTGTAATGCGCTAGGTCTTTCAAGAGTGGACGAGATAGTTTATCGTTTATCTCTCTGGTTGTATGGAAAAGACAAGTTTAAAGCAATATTCCTAAATTGAGGTGATCGTTAATGAGTTGGTTTGAACTTGTTGAACCTGTTGAAGTAGACATGGAGAAGATTCAGAAACTTAGCGAATATGGAATATTAAAAGGAGTAGAACTACATGAAGATGGAACGATAACTATTAAGAGAGGAACTGCTTTCTGTGGAAGACCTATACATGAATGGTACGTGACTTATAAAGGAGAAAAGAAAAATGGAAAAGTAGTTTTTACGCATTTCGCCTTCGATGAGTGGCATACTTCCTCTCCAAATACACTAGGATTTGGATTGTTCTTTCCAGAGATTGTAGAACCATTTGAGACTTCGGAAGATGAGATTCATGAAATAGCACAAGATTTTATTGAGGAATTAAAAGATTACGAGAATATTAAACTGTTTGAAGTTGAGATCTTAGGCGAGAAGTTATTGCTTTGGGAGTTTGAAGTGGAAATGTTAGAGCAAGAACTTAAACAATATAAAGTGCTCTACAAGTATAAGTGTAAGGACTGCCACCATGAAGCAATAATTATTTATAAACCAAATAAGTGTCGACAATGTTTTTCAAAAAATCTTGAAGTAAAAGAAATGCGAAAAGAAGATATAAAAATAGTAAGGGAAGTTGAGTGGTGGTGAGAAAATGCTTCTGATTGTAGAGCTAAAGAAGAAAGGGAAAATTACAAGAGAGATCTATGATAGGTTACTTAAGAATTGTTTTGTGCTCTACAGAAAATACTTATATGAGGATAAGTTGACGAAAGAGGAAAAGATGAAGAAAGTGCCACTATTCACGCTTGCACTAGGTTTTTTCAAGCCTATAATCCTACATCTTCGCAATTTTACTGATAAAAGCGAAATAGAGCTAGAAGTAGCCTTTGAAAAAACAGAAGAGTGGCAAGATGCTATTCTTTTCCTTCGACAGTTTATAATTACTGCTGAAGATTGTGGATTTGAAGTTAGGAGCGCTTACTTCGAGAGAGAATAGTTAAAATCTATTATTTTTTCTATTCTTTTTTATTACGTAAAATATATATACTACTATTGTGTTTTTTATATTGGAGGTGAGATTATGGAAAACGGTAAGTTTGGAGATTTGGTTATTGATACTCCTACTTTTGAGGTTGAAGCGTACAAGAAAAGTATCGTTTTTCAGTTTGAAGATGGAACTAGGCTGATATTTGCTAGGAAAAGCCTAACACAATTATTGCATCTTGTAGGAGTAAAAAGGAGAGATTTTGAGAAGCATAAAGACATATTGAAGGAACATTTAAAAGATATTGTTTCAAAGACTCCTCTGTTTGTAGGATATGCTCGACATCAGGCAGATTCTAATGTTCTTTTTGCTTTCAGAGTTACAAGTGAGGAATATGTTCCTGTTCCACATAGAATTTTATTTGATTTCGTTAGAGGAGTAATAAAGGATAGTGGCTTTTCAATAAAGGAAGAGAGATGGATTAAATATCAGAAGAGAACGGGAAAATTCTTTGTTCTTCATGAAGTTCCTCTACGTTATGCAAGAGAAGGAGATTATCTAAGAACTGGAATTTTAGTAACTAATGCTAATACAGGAAAGGATAGTATTCGATGTTTCTTCTATGGCGAAATACTAAAATGTAGAAATGGTGTTGTTAAAAAAGAGTTTACAAAGAAAATTGCTATAATTCATAGGGGTACTGTTGAAACAGTCTTACAGAAAGTAGCTGAAGCAATTAAGGAAATTCTAGGTCACGTATTTGCTGTTACTCCTAAACTTGCTAGAGAGATAGAGAAATTACAAGAGGAAAAACTAAGTCCAGAAATTATTCGTAACTGGTTGAAAGCGGTAAAGGAGACGCTTCCTAAGAAATATCAGTTCTGGTTAGAAAAAGAATTAAAGAAAAACAGGAAAGTGTTTGGTGATACAAAACTAGCACTATTCCAAACTGTTACAGCGATTGCTACGAAAAGTAAAAACGTTAATGTAAGCCGTAAATTTGAAAAGTTAGCTCATGAAATATTAGTTGAAGTATGAGACTGGGAATCATGAAAACGAAAAGTGTTGAAGATTTAAAGGCGATAGGAATTAAGGAGGAATACTGTGATTCATGTGGAAAAGTTGTTCCCATTGACGAAATAGGATATGTTAACGGTTTTATCCTTCCCTCAAACGAAAATTCCCTTGTTTTTGTAGGAGTATGCCTGTGTAAAAAATGCATGGAGAGGAGAAAACATGTGGGTTAAATTATCTTGTGGGCATTTAAAAAGACTAAAGGGAAAAAGGATCAGAAGTGAGTATCTTTGTCCGCAATGTTTCCAGAAAAGACTTACAGAAGCGGTTCTCTATAATAGACGTTTTATTCCCTTAGAGGAATATAGGAGGCTGAGAAAAAATGAGCAACGGGAATGATCTCTCAAATTTTCTATTAGAGACGGAATTGGTTAACACTGTTCTTGAGGTAGTTAAAAATTGGGAAAGAAGAAAGAAGCGAGGAATTAAACCACATGAGCTAAGAAATATTCTGCAAAAAGTGTATGGGATCGACATTAGTCCTAATTTAACGTTTAAACTCCTAGAAGCTATGGCTGACGAAGGATTGTTAAAGAGATGTTTCGAGTATGAAACTAGACGTAGATTCTAATCTTCCCTTACCTTTAGGACAATTTTTTTAAAAAAGAGATTTTATTTTTGCTGACGTAGTATGTTTGACTTAGCTAAAACACCGTTAAAATTAAAATGTTATTTTTTAATATTGAAAGATAAAGTTTAAATAGTAGTATTTTTAATATAATATTGTAAAAATCCAAAGGTGAGAATATGGGTTTGGATTTAGAATTGGAAATTAGCGAATTAGAGAGAAAAATCGACATCCTTGACAATCATATACAGCAGATTAGAGCTGACTTGAATGAATATATTTTTCCAGAGTTAGATGAGCTAGGAGACAGGATTGAAAATACAGAAAGGATCGTAAAAACGTTAATAGGAGAAATAAACAAGCTAAAAGCAGAAATAAGCTTGATAAGGGGCGAAAAATAATGTCAGATGAGGCAATAGTTGAAATTGTTAAAACAATATGCTTTACGTTTGGTATGATTGCATTAATTTGGTTAATGAATAGAGGTCTTAAAAGTCTTGATAGGGTTGATTAAGATGGTCTTGGAATGTGTCGGCTGTGGAAGAATATTTCCCGAATTAAATAAGAAGCACATTCCAATGCTTTGGAGAGAACCATGTCCTTGCGGTTGCAGAATATACAGAGACGAAAAAGGAATTATTTACTATCCAGAGAAGTATTTCAGATTGATGTACAAGGTCGAAGATCCAAAGTATTTTCCCATAGACTATTTTATTGGAGTTAGTGGATATGTAAGCGAACTAAAGGAAAAGATAATAC
>JAGHCI010000013.1:0-2842 GCA_021160545.1 Candidatus Aerophobota bacterium
GTGGTCTTCAGAAAGCGCATGAGAAACGGAGTTAAAAGGAAGTTTGAGCTTGCCAGGGAGATAGCAGCGAGAAAGGTGTTTCCCCCATAACCAATTTATTCGAGGAAAATCAACTAAAAAGTGAGGGCAATGGTTAGCCAGAAAACATTAGCAATCATCGGTATCTTGATTAGCTTGGCGACTTTAATAGGAACCGCTAAATTCAACTGGAATTTGTTTCAATTTTATCCTTTTCAAGTTCTCGATGTAAGCGAATGTAACTACATTCTTGAGCCGAGATGGGGAAGGATTGAATGCGAACCTGTAACTCACGTTTGGCAAACTTCAACCGAGCTCGAAATAACTGGGGATTATTTCTTGAAATGTGGTGATAATGAAAATTCTCCCGCTTGCAGGCTTTATGCCAAACTTCAGAAGAACTTGGTTTGTTGGGGAAACCAAGATTCTGGTTATAGATTCTGCTATCAGTATTTGAATCCAAAAGGGGAAGTGAAATGCAGGGAGCTTACATGCGATGAAGTGAACAGCGGTAAATGGGTTGAAATTCTCAGCGACCAAGAATACAGACTGGGAACCTTCATTAAGGTTTGGTTTGAATATGGCTATTGGCCGCTTAATAAAAAGGTAAGCGGTTGGGTCAAGGAAACTTATCTTCCTTATGGATTAGTTGTTAAAGAAGGAGGAAAGTGGAGATACAAAACAGACAGCTGCGATATTGGAGAAGTGCTGAACAAAGAGCTTGTTTGTCTGGAAGGGGATTGCGATCAGCCTCTCAAAACAAGGGTCATAGCTTTTGACTCATGGGTCAATTATCTCGCTGGATGGACTCAGGCTCCGCCCGATTTCGCCAAAAGAATAGTTACTTACAACGGAAGGCCATACTATTGCCAGCCTTCAGTTGGTGGAGGAGAGTTGTATGAGCTTAAAAGTGCAAAACTAAGTGATGGAAAGACCTATTGCTGGCCGGGTAGTTGGACTGGTATTCATGTTGAATGTTGTCCTGGAATGATAACTTTCGATAAATATTGTGGAGAAGACTTGAGATGGCATCCAATTGAGGAGTTCGAAGGAAGAGAATGTGATAGCGATCTTGATTGTGGAGATAACGGAATAATCGAAAGAAAAGATGTTTATCCCTATGTTGTTGAAAGATATGCTTGCATAAACGGGAAGTGTGTAAAGGTTGAAGTGAAAGAGGTTGAATGCTTGCCGCCCAATTTAGGATGTCCTGAGGGATACTTATGCGCTCCTGAAAAAGGATACAAGTGCATAAAGCAGGTTGGTCCAGCAATCAAATGTGGCGATGGTATTTGCACAAGGCCTTATGAAAACGAATTCAACTGCCCGCAGGATTGCTTGAAAGAGCCTGAGGTTGGAAAGATAGACATGAACCTGCTTGCCATCGTGATAATGGTTGCTCTTGGCGGATTGGTTGCTTATGCAAGAACAAGAGACACTGTTTGGGGAATAGTGGGAGCGATAGTTGGGTTCATCGTTGGCTATATAATATATTGGATTTTGAGCTTGCCGTGGTGGGTTAAATTGCTAGGAGGGATTGGATTGACTGTAGGCGGTGGGTTAATATTGTACTTCTTCGGAGGAACGATTTTAATGTTGTTAATGCTTTTATTGTCGAGGAGATAGCATGAGAGCAAATAATTGGAAATGGATTGCTGGAATTGGCTTAGTGATAGGAATATTGCTCCTTACAGGAAAGTTTCCGTTTTCCGTATTGTTCAGCTTCCCCACAAAAACCTACGAGTTCAAGCTTCCTGAAACTATAGGAAGCGTTCCGTGGTCTAGGTATGAGATAGGCGGAAACCCTGTTACGATGCCTGATTGCATGAGCGAGAGATACATCAAAAACCATTGGCTAACGGAATATTGCAGAAAGAATAACATTCCCTTCGACCAGTGCCCAAGATGCGAAGTAATGGTTGGAGAAGTAGATCTGAGCGAGGTTCCTGATTTGATCAAGCCTGAAGTTCAGCTGGTGAAGATAGAAGTATGGCAGGAGCAGTTTGGCTGCGATTATAGAGAGTATACGATGGGAGCGGGAGTTTACATAGATGGGAAGCGAATAGGACAATCTGATTCAAGCTGCTTTAGCGGATGGAAGAAGATTGCTGAGCTAAAGGATGTGCCCCAGAGATTTAGAGTCAAGATAATAGCGTTGGGTGAAGGTTGGGGAATGAATGCTCCAAACAGGTATGGTATTGGAGAAACAAAATGGATAGTAACCTATTATCCAAGCAAGTTCGATTATAAAGGAGCATGTCCAGCCGGATATTATCTTGTTCCTGAGCTTGCTAAATGCGTAGTTGAATGCCCAGCTGGATTTAAAGCCAATGAAACAGCAAAAATATGCTACAAGATTGGAGAGCCTGCACCGACTACCTCAACCACAACAGTTCCATCTGTATCTCCAGAGCCTGAATCCATTGATTTCACGCCTATTATAATAATAGGCGCTTCAAGCCTCGTGGCAATTCTGCTAATCCTTAAGAAGAAAAGGGTGATATGATGCTAAGGCTGCCAAAAGGGCTAAGAGAAATTGATGGAAAATATTATAGGCTGGTAAAGGTTTTTAAGAAGAAGAGGTTAGCAATATTATACGCAAAAAGGCTCAGAAAGTTCACTTTAGCCAGGGTCTTCAGACTGAAGAAAGGTTGGGGAGTCTACAGGTTTGACGGTTATGCAATATGACCGCAAGATACATTCACTTGAAAACAGATTGGCATGACCGAATAACGAAAAAAGGATACACTGAGCACTTCAGATGGCGAATTAAGGATGTTGGAAGGCCTGGGCATACAAAAATCAGAGTGGCTTATCCGAAGGA
>JAGHCI010000114.1:0-2791 GCA_021160545.1 Candidatus Aerophobota bacterium
AACGGTTTCTTTTTAGCGCTTAAAGCAACTATCAATCCTGCCAAAACATCGCCTGTACCCCCTTTTTCCAAGCCGTCATTTCCTCCTTTAATTAAAAAGCACTCTTGAGAAGAGCAAACTAAAGCCTCCGGCTCCTTTGTTATAATAATTTCTTCATTTTCTTGGACCCATTTCTTTAGAGTTTTTTCTTTTTCCTTTTGAGACAAACCGCAAAGACAGCGGCCAAAAAGAAAAGCCATTTCCTGATCATTGGGAGTAAGAATAGCACCTGAGGGAATAAATTTTTTGTCAAGCACCTGGAGTGAGCCAGCATCAATTACCCATTGTTTGTGAGGAAACTTTCTTAAAAGCTTTTCTGTTATTTTCTTTGTTTTCTTTCCTTCCCGATCACCCCATCTCCTTTTTGAAAACTTCGACCTTTCTTTTTCCCGGCGAAAACGCATCAGGCCGGGGCCGATAAGCACACTATCCGCTTTTTTAATATAATCTTCCACTTCAGAAAAAGGCACCCAAATAAAAGCACCAAGCAAACTTTTCAAAGCAGCGGCCACGGGCGCCATCCTCGGCTCTGGCGAGGCAAAAAAAACCATTTCGTTCAAACAAGAGGCAATTTTTAAACCAAAAAGAGGCGCCCCATGGAAAAGAGAAGAGCCGCCAATAACAACCGTTTTTCCCTTTAAAAAGGCAGGCGAAGCAAAAAATTCTTTCGCCAATGAGGCGGTAAATTCTTTAGTCACTTTGTCTTAAAGCCAGTTTACCCCAATCAAACAAAAGGTTCAAGCAGAGAAGAAATGATAGAATAAAGGAAATGGTCCACAAGCTAACAAAAGCAAAAAAGTTTCTTTCTTTTTTACCGCATAATTACCGCAAGATTGCCGCAAAGGCCTTTAACTGGCCCTTTTTAATAAGCCTAGTTTTGGTATTCCTTTTCCTGCTTAATTTCATCAAGCCTCTTCCTGATTGGGAAAAAGAAAGAAATTGCCTCCTTAAAAACAAGCATTGTTTTCCCGCTCATTTTTATTTAGCCCAAATCCTGCTTAGTCAAAATGAATATAGCAAAGCAAAAAAGGAAATCAACTTTCTAGAAGAAAATATTTCCCTATTAAATCAAGAGGAGAAAAAAGAACTTGAAGAAATAAATCACCGGTATCAACACGCCACCCGGGAAGGACTAGAAACCCTAATTAAAAAATGGCAAAGTTTCTTAAAAAAATATCCCCATTATAAGGTGGGCTGGTTTTATCTGACCACTTATCAGGAAAAATTAGGTCTTTATCAGGAAGCCCAAAAGTCAAGAAAAAAATTAAAGGAGATTGATCCCGGATTTTAAAGACTCAGGCTTTTAGGATTTCTTTTCCTCTTCCTCAGGAGCAGGTGCTTCCTCTTTGTTCTTTTCTTCTTTTTCTCCCTGTTCACCCTGTTCTTCACCTTTTGCCCCCTCTTCTGCCCCACCTTCCTCTTCCTCAGGAGCAGGCGCTTCCTCTTCTTTTACCGGCGCACTAATTTTGACAACAATCTCTTCCGGCTCTGCTTTAATTTCTACTCCCTTATTCACTCTCAAGTCTTTAATTCTTATGGCATCATCAATGGCCTTTAAAGAAGAAATATCCGCCTCTAGATGATCCGGCAACTGAGTGGGCAAAGCTTCCACTTCCACTTCAGATAGAGTTTGCACCAAAACTCCTTCTTCTTTCTCTACCGCCGGCGCTTCCCCTACCAGCCTAATTTCTACTGTAGCAGTCGTCTTTTCTTTAAGATTAACCTGATGAAAATCAACATGAAGAGGTTCATCCGTTACCGGATCAAACTGAACCTGACTAATAAGAACAGGGCGCGGTTTTTGTTTCTCTATCACCAAATCAACCAACCCTGTTTCCCCCGCTTTTTCAAAAATAGACAAAAATTCATTTTTATCCAGCTGTAAAGGTTGAGATTTAACTTCTTTACCAAAAATATTGGCCGGTAAAATTCCTTCTCGGCGCAGTTTTTTTACTTTGCGTCCTAAAACGGTTCTCTTGTTAGCTTTAATGGTCGGCCTGTTCATAGTGTCGTTATTTTAACTTAAATGCTTCTATAAAGCAAGAGAGTTTTTAAGATTTCCCCCAACTTATCTTTATCAAACGATCGCCTTTGTTTAAAAATTGATGATAGGAAAGAGTATAGCCGGAAACCATCTGGGAAGGAAAAACAGAAAGCGGCAGCCAATCTTTAGGATAAGAGATAAGAGTAATATCATCATCAAAGCTCATCCCTCCCTGTTTTTGACAAAGAAAAATTAAATGACGCTTCCCAGAAGAAGAAAAATGAGCCTTTAAAGTATAGCTTAATTCTACAACGCGAATGCTTTTTATCGGTACCTCAACCACAAAACCAACCACTTTTTTTCCTTCTTTCTCTTCCTCTTCCCATTGATCTAACCGGCTTTTCTCCCCAGATTCTCTTTCGATAAAAATATTCTCTATTAAGGCTTCTTTAGGCAAATAAAAGCGTAAAAAGTTTTTGTAACTTCCCCCCGGCCAACTATCAGTCTGGGCAGTATTTTCATAGGAAACTCTCACTGTGTGAGTTAATCCTTGATCGTTGATATTCAAACGCTGGGCCATTTTCCTTTTAATAAAAAAATTAGCCTTATTCGCCCCCACATTGGCTTCCACCAACCAAAGATAATCTGTCATACAATCCTTTTCTTGGCAAGTTACTTGCTTTAAACTACCGCCAAAACCCAGACTTAAAATTTCCTTTTCCAAAGAATCATCACGAAAATAGAAAAGAATATCTTTTCTTTCTAAAC
>JAGHCI010000144.1:0-2763 GCA_021160545.1 Candidatus Aerophobota bacterium
CTTTTCCTTTATAACTTTCAAAACATACCTCAAGTTTTCCTCGTAAGCTTTCCTCCACTCTTCTTTTCTGTAAGAAAGGTAGAATTCCCAATCAGCAAGATTGATACCTTTTATCACTATCCCTCTTTTCCATTTCCCTTCCCTAGCCATTTCCATGGCTTTCTTCCCGAATTCTGGCATGGATAGATAGGGGAAATGTGGCTGGAGGAAATGGATTATGTATCTCTTCATCGGATAATAAGGATACAGCTCGAAAAACCTGTCTATTAAAGTTTCTGGTAAGACTGTCGAGTGCTCTTCATCCCAGCCATCGACCCAAACGTTCTCCACATGGAAGAACTCAACCTTCCTCTTTTCAATCAAGTTGGTAACGACTGGGTTTGAATTTATGTAGATTATGTCTGGATATTTGCCTGAAAAGTTCTTCGAGAACCATTCGCTGGTGTTGGAACCTTTGCTCAACATCTTCCTCAATTCTCCTTCTATCCCAACCTCTTTCACGATTTTTGAGAAAGTGTCGAAGCGGCAGGCATCGAGTATCAAAAGAAAATCCCAGTATTCGTCGAATATGCTCTCCCCCTCTAAAGAGGAAATGCTTAAGAAGGCTTTGCCCAACAAGCTAACCATTTTTAATAACATCCAAATCCACCCTGCAAAAGTTGGTTCCACCTATTTTATAACATCTCAACAAACCAGCCCTTATCTTTTCCATTATTCTATCCCTTTTTATCGGGTCCCATCCATCGGTCCAGACCAGAAACACCCTTTTGAGATTCCTTCCTTTGAACAAGTTTTTCAAAGCTGTTAGGCTTTCTTCAAGCTTTCCGTTGAAAACCAGGCTTTCGTTGGTCGGAGGATAATCGCCTGTTAAGGAATACCATTCCGCAACAAAAAGGGTTTTGTTAAGCTCCCTATCGAGCAAACCCTCCATCCAATAATGGAGCCTTGAAGGAACTAGAACCGCTGTTTGGTTTGCTGTCAGGTTTCCATAGTTGTTCCATATTGCCATCATCTCTTCGTTTGTTATGAAGGGGTGCATGGTCATCATGTATTTATAGCCTTGAAAAACTTGTGGTAAAAGACAGAGGAAGAAGAATATTAGAATTGAGGCATTGAGTGGGGAAAAGTTGTTGAAAATATGGGAGAAGAGGGGGGAAAGGGCGAGCAAGAGGAAATAGCCTGAAGAATAGATGAATCTGGAGTATATTAGATGGGGTGTTCCTAGCAAGCCGAGAGCAAGAAAGAGGGAGAAAGATGCTAAGGAAAAGATGAATATGTCTTCATCCTTTCTGGGAGGAAAGACGAAATAGAGGGAAGCGAAGACAGGAATCAGCCAGATGCTTTCCCATCCGGGCTTGATGAACTCTGTTAAAGGGCTTACATCCCATTTGAAGATGAGGGATGATTCCCTGGCAATCTTCCCTTTTTTAACAAAATATCCTTTGTAGAAATAGGGGAAAGATAGGATAAAACCTATTAGGATTATCGAGCCACATCTTATCAAACTTTCCTTGATTTCCTCCTTTCTGAAAAGCTTGACTAAAAGGAAGAGCAAAATTCCTGCAACAGCGTAGAAGAAAACGAGCCTATGGCTTAGTCCTATCAAGCCTAAAAAAACGGCTGAAAGAAGGGTTTTCCTTTCCAAGAATGTTAGGAGGAAGAGGGGGAAGAGAGAAAGTGCTAAGAAGTTTCGTAGAGTATCGTCCCATATTCTGGTTACATGAGGCAAATAGCCTGTTAAAAGGGTTATGAGCAAAGCCGTTTTCCATCCGTAGAACTTGCTTATCAACAAATAAGTTGAGATTATGAGCAACAAGAAAGACCCAATTTTCATGAGTTTGATTACCTTGAAGGAAGAGAGGATGAGGACTATTGCCTCGGCTCTTGGAGAAAAGGTCAGGCGACCATAAGGCATGATGCCAAAAAAAGTTTCGGTCAGGAGCTTGTTCAAGGGAACCGCTAGGAGGAAGAAAAGGGGTTCCCCATCGTATTTGGAGAGGTCGAACTTCTTCATGGTTTTCATGTAGTAAGGAGCATCCCATCCGGTTGCTATTGGATGTTTGGTAACAACTATTAGTTTAGGTATGAGGCAAAGGATTAGAACCAGTAAAAATAAGAGTTTTTTCATAAAAACACCTCCAAAACCTTTTTCCATTCTTCAACATTTCCTGCCTCAACCAAGAACCCTCTGTTCCTCAATATCTCGGGTATTCCTCCTATCTTGGAGGCTATTATGTTCTTCCCCAGCTTCAAGGATTCTAATAAAACGAGGGGAGAAACGTTTTCCCATAGCTCGGGAATTGCGACTACATCAGCTAACGAATAAACCTTTTCCATTTCCTCATGTTTTTTCTTCCCAAGAAACAGAACTTTATCCTCCATTCCCTCCTCTTTTATCAATCTCTTTATGTAATTGAAATATCGCTTATCGATGTCCGTATCTCCCACGATTATTAGCTTGAAATCTTTTTCAATTCCAGCTAAAGCTTTGATTAAGATGTGTAAACCCTTATGGGGAACCAACCATCCAACGTAGAGAATAACGCCTCTTTTCCCTCCTTTACATCTCCCCATCTTCACCTTTATCCTTCTTATCTCAATCTTCTCTTCCTCAATCCCGTTATCAATCAGAATTTCCTTAGAATTCTTTGAAAGAACTACGAATTTGTCTATTAGCTTCAGGAAGAGAGAGAAGATGTATTTCCTAAGCCAAACAAAATTTCCCCAAAATCCTAGACAATTGGTGCATTTCTTCGATTCACA
>JAGHCI010000181.1:0-3585 GCA_021160545.1 Candidatus Aerophobota bacterium
GATTACGTTGAAAGAGGAGTTAAGAAAACATATAGCAAATCGGCAAAGATTCAAGCGACTGCGCATATAGAGTATAGAACTTATTATAAAGAGGGTGATAAATGGATTTTATATGCGAAATATGGCTAACTTGGTGGTTGACTATGTCTGCGTGGCCAACAATCGTTAGAGATACAACATATTTGATATGGAATGGAGAAGGTCACTATCCCGGAAGTTACAATGTTAAAAAGGGCACTAAAATAGAATTTAAACTTACAGTTTTCAATTCGGGAGAAAGAGGAGCAGTGTATGTGTGGCTTTACGATTATAAGAATGGCAAGGAGATTTGGGGTATGATGTTTGATATGGATGAAGCGGAAACGAGGAGATTTTCAGGTAGTTTTATCATAAAAAAAACAATGCATTTAAAGTTTGAGTCGTGGTATTGGGATGGATCTAAATGGGTAAAGGCTGATGCTTACGGGTGATGCGTATGACTTGGGTGCTTAAAGTTGAGGGAGAGGAGGAAGAAAAGCCACGACCTAAATTGGAGCTACTGGCTGCACTTGCTTTAATAGGAATCGGTATTGCAGTTGTAGGTGGTGGTAAAAAATGAGTAGGGAGTTTGTAGAAAGATGGTATAGTAGTATTCCTGAATTTGAAAGAGATTTACCGATAATCCTTGTTGATGGTAGAGTTTACACTCCTAGGGAAATATATAATGAAGTTATGAAAGGGACTCCGTTGGGTGAAAAGTTGCAAATGGAGTTAGAGAGATTAAGATCTCCGCATTCACTAACTTACGAAGATCTGAGAAAGTTGCAGGAGGTTGCTTGGGAAAGAGTTAAAAGAATTGTAAAGGGACTTCCGAAGGATTTTAGCGTGGTAAGTTTAAGCGGCATGATTGTTCGTGGTGAAAAGATCGCTGAGGTTCTTAAAGATAGTGCTGTCAATTACGAAATGAGAAAAATAATTGGATTGATAAGAAGGTGATGTTATGGGCAAGTTCATGTTTCTGCTAACTGAGTACGGTAGATATAGGGAATTGCTGTATGCATCATGCGTAGCTAGAAGGATCGCTGATGAAGTTAAGAAATTGGGGCATGAGGTAATACTTATTGAAAGACCTTCGCCAAGTGATGCAAATAAGGCTATAAAAGAGCACAAACCGCATGTTGTTTGGTGGGTTGGTCATGGTAATAGGTATGTTACAACTTTGGAAAGAGTGAAAATATGGATATCAGCACAGAAAGAATGCGGAGGTTCTTACGGTGATAAAAATAAAGATATACTTAGAAATACAGCTGCATGTGCATTGTCGTGTTTAACGGGAGCATGCTTAGGTAAAGTGTTATGCGAAAAGTACGGATGCATAGCTTATTTGGGATACTCTAAATTATTCTGGTTCGTTTGGTGTTATGATCCTAAGTATTATAACTGTGCATGTCAGGGAAAAAATCCTTGGGGAGTTAGAGAGGAGCTTTGGAAGAAGATGGTTGAAAGTATGCATGAAGCTAATCTATACTTTATCTTAGGACTTGCGAAAGGAATGACGGCTGAAGAAGCAATGAAATATTCCATCAAAAGATTTGATTATTGGATTAAATATTTTGAAAATGTTAAACCGAAAAATGCAAATGAAGCAAGTATTATTAGAACAGTAATATGGTGTTTGGAAAATGATAAAGGAGGTACAGTGCTACATGGTAGAAAGGATTATAGAGTTCCGAGAAAAGTTAGCATGGCGTTGGCAGCTCCGCTTGTATTGTTGGCTATAGGATCAGCATTTAGTTATATATCCGCAAAAAGAGGGGGCGGATAAGTGCCTACTAAAAAGATAGTAATATTAGATAATGAAAAGGTTGAGTTTGGAATAACCGATGCTGTAAAGCCGGTTGAGAGAAAAGTGTGCGTTTCGTGGAATAAGAATACTGAAATACAAAATGCTAAGTTATGGGTTAGATGGATTAGCCCCATATCTGCAATGTGTACTGATATATATTGGAATGGTGATAAAGTGATGGATTTCTACTGCGGTTGGGGATCGTGTGATTTCACTAAGGAAACGGATATAACAACTTTATTGAAGAATGGTGTAAATAATGTAAAGTTTGCAGTATGGAAGTGTCCCATGTGGCATCCTTGGGCTACAACAATAACAATTACTGCGCACCTTTATATAACTTATGTTGGAGAACCTCCTAAAGTAGTTACCTTCGATGTTAATAAAGTAATACTAGCTGGAGTTGCGGCTTTAACTATAGGAGGTGGTGCGTATGTATTATATAAGAGAAAAGGCGCTAAGTCTGCTGAAAAGGAGTCTTGAGGAAAATATTGAATGCGATGCGATAGGTTATTTCGCCGAAGTAACTAGAACTATAGGAGAATGCAAGAATGTATTTGACGGAAATCCAAATACGGGATATGGAGCCGAATTTAAAACCAGTATGGGTGGTGTGGGTATTGTATATGCCATCAAAAGTTTCGGAAGATACGTAAAGCTGAAGGAAGTTCCGGTTATTATAACATCGGATGTTCCCGGAGAAGTAATATTTGCAGGGCTTGATGAAAACTATGTGCCTATATACACTAGAGAAGTAACTTTGCAAGTAGGTAAAAGAACATATATTGATACACCTGATAAAGAAGTGTATGCGTATGGTGTTGCAGCTGTAGGTGTAATTCCGGAAAATAAATCTGCTACGATTGTAATAAATAATGTAGGATATGTAAGGAAAATATCAATGGCTTTGGTTGCTCTTGGAGCTATATTTCTTGCATTGCTAGGAGGTGTCCTTGTTGCTAGAGGTGGGAAGAGAAGTTATAGGTAACAAGGTTTTGATACCTCGAAGTAAACTTGAAAATTGGGAAAGCATTAAAGGCCAGATTTACGAAATTCAGATAAAAACAGAAAATAGGATAAGTGATGATGTTGCAAGTAAAATAGTAGGCATTGTTCCGAAGAAACTTTACGAAAAGTTCGGAGCAAAGGTAAAATACATGAGAATAATGGACAACTATATAATCATGCAGATTGAAGGTAGTCCGTTTTCATGGTCATCTCTGTTGCCATATTTATCTTCAATACTAACATGGCTAGGATTGATAGTAATAGCAATTGCTGTATTGCTAATAATACAAAAAGCACCTTGGGAAGTGTTCTTACTGCTAATCGGATTGATACTTGCTCTCGGTGCTCCAGACATTGCTGAAGCTATAAAGAAACATTTAGGTGTTAAGGAAGAAAAGAAAATAGTTAGGAAAATAGAGGTGGAGTAGTGTGGATATCTATCAACTACTACCCTTGCTAGATGGATGGGAAAGAGATGCTAAGTTTCATAGAGGAATTATAGTAAGCAAGGATAAAGATAGGCAGTTGATAAAAGTAACGGATAGCGGATGGATTAATGAAGTATTTGTGTTGTACATAGGCAGTCCTAACTGTAGGTTAAACATAGTATATCATGATAGAACTGGAAGAAGGCATAAAGTACCTATGTCCACGCTTAGTGCTTATTATGCAGGGTATATCGGACTTACGCAGATCAAATGGATTACGTTAACGTACGCTAAGAACAATGTATATGCTATGACGTTTAATCC
>JAGHCI010000009.1:0-5595 GCA_021160545.1 Candidatus Aerophobota bacterium
CTATTCGCCAACTGTATCTGAGTATGCGATTTCTTATTTTGTTGATAATGACAATCCACTTGCCCCTACTGATTTAATTGCTTATTCGACCGCGACTGCAGCTGCTCAGATTAACGCTGATACGTGGTATAACTATTCCTCGCCACGGTTTGACTGGTCGGGGGCAACTGATGCCACCGGTTCGGGCATTGCCGGTTACTATGTTTATTTTGGTCCTGATGCTGATGCTGACGCCTCTTCTTCCGGCATTTTCCAGACGGGTAGTACCTATACTGCTTCTTTGACAAATGACGGTGAGTATTATTTGAAAATTAAAACTAAAGATAATGCCGGTAATGTCTCTTCTGAGTGGTCTCCTTTCCATTATCGATATGACGGCACGGCGCCGGAAGCGCCGTCTTCGGTAGCAGCCGATCCTCGCAATTATACGGCGGTAAACAACTTTACTATGTTTTGGACAGAAGCAGCCGATCAAACAAGCAATGCTACTTCTTCCGGTTTACTGGGATATTATTATAAAACAGGCACGCCTTCAGGCGAATTGGCTGACAACCAATTTACTGCCGGAACTCAGGTAACAGGAATAACCGCCTATCAGGACGGGGCAAATACTTTCTATGTCCAATCAGTAGATAATGCGGGCAATGTGTCGGATTATATCACCACTTCCTATTACTACAATGGAACGGCACCTTCAGCGCCAACGAATTTAACTGTTACTCCCAGCTCTAATACCAGCAATTCTTTTTCATTTGATTGGGATGAACCATTAAGCTATCAGGGTTCAATTTCTGAATATCGTTATTCGGTTAATTCCTTACCTTCGGCTAATAATTATACAGCAGTTAATACCAGCAGCTTAACTGCCGGCCCTTATGCGACTATCAAAGGGACTAATGTTTTTTATGTGGTGGCGGTGGATGAGGCGGGTAATGTAAATTATAATGCCTATGCTTCGATAGAATTTACCGCCGACACTTCAGCGCCGGGAATCCCTCAGAATTTGGAAGCTTTTGATAATTCTATTCGGGCGACTAAGCAATATAAAGTGGGTTTGACTTGGGATCCTCCTTCTGATTTGGGCACCGGCTTTGCCGGATATGCTATTTACGCTTCAGACACGGAAACAGAATGTAATTCTACGGCTTCGAATTTTACTTTGGTGGGAACAACAGGAGGAACCACTTATGTGGTGGCTGATATTGATGGAGAAAGTTTAGCTTCTAAAACTTATTATTTTTGTGTCCGGGCTTATGATTCTACCAATCAGTATTCTTCTGCCTCAAGCACAGTTTCTCTTCTTCCCACCGGCCGTTGGCTTGTGCCTCCTGATTTAACCTCTGAACCTTCTTCTTCAGTAAAGACAAAATCAGCCATCATTAGCTGGACCACATCTCGTGAGGCCAATTCTTTTGTCCAATACGGCACTGCCTCCGGTGATTACGGCAATGAAGTAGGATCTTCTGATCAGGTTACTTCTCATTCTATTGAATTAACTGAACTTTCTCCCGGCACCACTTATTATTATAAGGTTTTGTGGACTGATGAGGACGGTAATCAGGGCGAGTCGGATGAGTATAGTTTTACTACCAATCCAGCACCGGCCGTTTCTTCGGTGAAAATAAGCGATATCGGCCTTTATTCGGCCTATGTAACTTTTACTATTTCTAATGCCACTTCTGTAAAGGTGCAGTATGGAAAAACCACTTCTTATGGTGGCGTGGAGGAAATTTCCACTTCTCGAAATAAAGGAACATATACTGTCAAACTGAACAATTTAGATGACGGCACTTTATACCACTTGCGGATTATTGGCGTAGATGAAGAGGGGAATGAATTTGTGGGCGATGATTATACATTTGAAACCTTGCCGGTGCCTAAAATTTTGACTGTTAAAGTCCAGCAAGTGATGGGAATGCCGTCGGCGACTTTAAGGCTTCTCTGGACTTCAAATACGGAAATTTCTTCCATTGTTACCTATTATCCTACTGCCAATCCCGCCTTGGCCCGCGATCAAATCAACTTAGCGCTGGTAAAAGAACATGAGATGATTATTAAGAATTTGCAAGATGAAACAGATTATACTTTAATTATTAAAGGGTTGGATATTGGCGGTAACGAGGCAAAATCAGCGCCCAGAACAATAAGGACGGCCACTGATTTGCGTCCGCCCGGAATTGAGAATTTTAATGTGGAAACAACAATTGTGGGCGCGGGTGAGGAAGCTCGGGCGCAAATTATTGTCAGCTGGGACACTGATGAACCGGCAACGACACAAGTGGAATATGCCCAAGGAACAGGAAAGGAATACAACAGTAAAAGTCAGGAAGATAGTAATTTGACCACCAATCATACGGTGACTATTCCTGACTTGCAACCGGCGACTATTTATCATTTGCGGGTTTTATCCAAGGATAAGGCGGGTAATTTAGGTCAGTCTTATGATTCGGTGATTATTACACCCAAGGCAACTAAAAGCGCTTTAGATTTAGTGATTAAAAGTTTGTCGAAAACTTTTACTTTTTTAGGTGGATTGAAAATTAAAGAATAAAATGAAAACGCTTATTAAAACAGTCAATTTGAAAAAATCTTTTTTGGTGGGTGAACAGATGGTGCCTGTCTTAAAGGGGATAGATGTGGAAATTAATCGAGGTGAATTTGTGATTATTTTTGGGCCTTCCGGCTGTGGCAAATCTACTCTTTTGCATACTCTCTTAGGCTTGGAGCCGCCCACAGACGGACAGGTATTAATGGAAGGAAAGAATTTTTACACTCTTTCTGATGACGAGCGTTCCTTTTATCGAAAACAAAAGGTGGGTACAATTTATCAGCAGCCTCTTTGGATAAAGTCTTTGGATGTGATTAACAATGTTGCTTTTCCTTTGCGGCTTTTGGGAAAAGAGGAGGAGGCTTTAAGGAGAGCTTTTTCTTGCCTTAAAGGTGTGGGGATGGAAAAATGGGCGCACTACCTGCCTACAGAGCTTTCTGCCGGTCAACAGCAAAAAGTTTCCTTAGCGCGTGCTCTGGTGGTCGATCCGATCTTAATCGCCGCCGATGAGCCTACCGGAAATTTAGATACTGTTTCCGGGCAAGAGCTGATGGATGGTTTTTT
The DNA here is from genome assembly GCA_021160545.1 of Candidatus Aerophobota bacterium. Classification (GTDB taxonomy): domain Bacteria; phylum Aerophobota; class Aerophobia; order Aerophobales; family B3-G15; genus CBFDTW01. Next base: position 3,113 of record JAGHCI010000009.1, read on the forward strand.
ATCTTTGAATCAGGAAGGGAAAACAATCTTAATGATTACTCACGATCTTGAATATTTAAAATATGCCAGTGAAATTTTTCATATGGTGGATGGCAGGATAGTGGAGATGGTAAAAAATAGAAAGAGGGGAAAATTAAAGATAAATGGCAAGAAAAAGAAGGAAGATGAGGCTGTCGCGGTAGCTAATGTTCGCGATCCGCAATTTCTTAAAAAGTTGATGTCTGCTTGATATGTTTATTAAGGCAAAATTGTCGTTTACTGCCAAAGCAAGAAAGACTGTTAGAAATTTGTTAACAGCTCACTTTTGGCTTTCTTTACAGGAGAAAATTAAAAGTGGTTTTTCCCGTGCGGTTAGGGAGACGGGAATGTTTTTGGCTTTTTTTGTCGTTGTTTTGATTTTTTTGGTTGAGAAATTGCTTGGGCTGGTAAGGTTTATTTTGGAAAAAATTCCTTTTGGCAGAAAGCTGCTCAGAAAAATGGAAGCTATTTGGCGTAAAAAAGCGGCTTTTTGGTGTAAAAGGTTTTTTGATAGTGTTAATCGCCCTCCGCTTAAGTCGCAGGTGAAACCTTCTTATTTAGTTTCTTTGGCTTTTCAAAATATGGCAATGAAAAAAACGCGTTCTTTGGTCACCGTTGGAGGAATGGCTGTAGGTATTGGGGCAATTGTTTTTTTGGTTTCTTTGGGTTATGGGGCAGAAAAGTTAGTTATTTCTCAGGTGGCGCGGTTGAATGATTTGAGAATGGCTGATGTTTCGCCCGGAGAAAGTGCCGCTTTGCGTTTAAACCAGAAGGCGATAGAAAAAATTAAGGCTATTAAAAATGTGGAAGATGTTGTTCCTTCGGTTTCAGTAGTGGGAAAAGCGAGATTTCAAGAAGCGGTTGCTGATATTTTAGTTTACGCGGTGCCGCAGAAATACTTTGACTATAACGGTATTGCTGTTATTAAAGGCAAAGTTTATCAAAGCAACGAGATAAGTTTTCTTAAAAAAGTGGCTGGGGTAAAAACAGAACTTAAGGAAGGGAAAGAAGGTGAAAAAATAGGCGAGGTTGGCTTTAATATTTTTCCGGACAAGGCGGTTTTGGTTTGGGAAAAACCTTCTCTTGACGCTTCTGTTTTGGGCTACAGCAGACGCATTTTAGGCGGCTATAAGGGAGAAGAATATTGGGGCGAAGCCTATTATTCTCTTTCCGGGAAGGGGAGAGAGGCTTATGATCGTGATAGAGGTGTCTTCTTGGGAAAATGGTTAAAGGCAAGAGTGCCTCTTTATCAAAAGAATGAAAAAGGTGAATTGGTGCCCTTGCTGGACGATTTGGGCCGGGCGCGTTGGCAGGAAGGCTGGTTAATGGAAAAAAATGTTTATTTAACGCCTTTATTGTCTTTCTCCGGCCGCGTTTTAGGGGAAGCCAGTGAATCAGGAGAGCAGGCAACAAACAGCGCCAATCTTGATAATTCTGACGATGCTCCGGCTACTGTTTCTGCGTCTCTTTTTAGGGTTGTGGCTGAAGCCAGCGATTCTTCGGGAATAGAATGGGTGGAAATTGATGCGGCCACAGAAGAGGCAAAGAAAAAAGAACAGGTAATTGATTTTGAAGAACCGCCTGTTCAAGAGGCAGTTGTTTCTACGGCAATGTTAAAGCTTTTTAACTTTTCCTCGCCGCAAGAGGCAATTGGCAAGGAATTTAAAATTTCTTTTGTGATTGTCAAAACGCTAATGCCCGAATTAGAAGGAAAAATCACCACCAAGGAGATAGGCTATAAAATTATTGGTGTAGTGGATGATGACAATAGCGCTTATCTTTTTGTTCCTCTTATTGATCTTTTGCGGGCGGGAGTAAGCAACTATTCTCAAGTGAGGGTGGTAGCGGCTAGTAAAAACAGCTTAGCTCAGGTGCGCAAGGAAATTGAAACTTTGGGTTTTCGCACTTCCAGCACTGTGGATACAGTGGCGCGGATTGAAAAACTTTTTTCTAATTTGCGCCTTCTTTTGGGCCTTTTAGGAACAGTAGCTCTGCTGGTAGCTATTTTGGGAATGTTTAATACTTTGACTGTTTCTTTATTAGAAAGGATGCGGGAAATAGGGGGGATGAAAGCGATGGGAATGCTTTCTATTGAGGTGCGTAACCTTCTTTTGGCAGAGGCGATGATTATTAGCCTTTCCGGAGGGATTTTGGGTATTCTTTTTGGTTTTTTGGCCGGAAAAGGACTTTCTCTGTTGGTTTCTATTTTTTCTCTTATTAAAGGGCAAGGCTATCTTGACCTTACTTTTATTCCTCCCTTTTTTATATTTTTTATTATTTTAACTTCTTTCGTTGTCGGTGTTTTAACTGGGCTTTATCCTTCCCGCCGCGCGGCGAAAATTTCGGCTCTTAACGCTTTAAGGTATGAATGATATAAAAAAATCTTGATATTGGGCAAAAAATATACTAAATTGGAAAATGGAAAGATGAAATTTTTTAGGCCTTTTTTTTCTTGGTGGCAAAAG
>JAGHCI010000171.1:0-2781 GCA_021160545.1 Candidatus Aerophobota bacterium
GAAAAACGTTAAAGAACTTAAGCAGGAGAGGTGATACCTCGTGTCCCGATACATTTTAACTACCTTTGTGCTTTTGTTGTTGGTGCTAAACACTATCGACTACTACTTAACCCTCTATGGTGTTGCTTCTAGTTCTCTCATCGAGCTCAATCCTCTGCTGTCAAGCGCAACCGACATAACTCAAATCAAGCTCGTCTATCCTACCTGTTTGTTTGTCTCGACTCTCTTCCTGTGCTTCGTATCCGAGCACTACTACAGCGCTTACTTGCGTCGCTTCAAATCTCTTTATCTCGCTGTACTCTACACTGCTACGGTTGTCGTGTGCTTTTACGTATTTTTAGTTGTTAATAATTTACTTTTAATTTTAACTGGGAGGTGATACCGTGCTAAAGCTGTTCCTGCTTGGTGTTGGCTTTGTGGTGTCTGTCTATTTAACCTACAAAATCCACAAGTTCGGTAGGGACGCATACGTCAGGGGTGTCATAAATTCTCTCGAAGACGATCCGGAACTTAGGCAGATGGTTAAAAACAGATTTGGCTGGAAGTGATCATTATGTCTGTCAGGTGTTGTGGTTGCCAAATAGAGCTTTTAAAAGCTTATAAGCTTAACGACAAACACTACTGCAAGCGTTGTTATACTAAGGCTGTTGTCTCTCACAGGTTCTCAAGGCTGCTGCTGTCTGCTGCTAACAGGCAACAAGTTGAGCTAACCAAATTTGGTGTGGTGACACACAATGACCGATGAGACGACCAAACAGCTATTTATAAGAACCGAACGTGGACGTGGTCGTTTGGTTTCTATAGTCGTTTTGTGTCCAAAGTGCAACCGAGAAGGCAGACTTAGAGCCAAACGAGAGTACGGCAGACTTGTGTTTTATGTTTATCATGGTAACAGGTGCCACAGGATAGGACACAACAACCCAGCCTATAAAGCCCTAAAAACCATATACCAGAGATACAGGTACAAACACCCACCATCATCGTCGTTAGCAACACCGCCACCCTACAAACGTTCGCAACTCGTTTGGTGCTGGAAAGATCTTTCCTACATCTATGCTCATCAGTGTCAAAAACAGAAGTGGACATGCCCGCATTATGTTGTTAACGGAGGCGAGTGTTTTGGTTATTAAAAGTTAAGTTGGGAGGTGATGCCATGCAGGAGGGGGTTTTAAGTCTTAGGTTGGTGCCCGAAACGTGGATTATAGCACCCATAGTAACAAAGGAGCAGCTAAACCGTTATATAGCAAAAGGTTGGCTAACTGACGACGATGCAGCGCATCTAGACCGTGCCTTTCCCAGAAACAGCAGGGGCGAACCCATAATATTTCGTATGTGGCTAAGAAGCCCACTAAACCAAGTAGTAAACAAACACAACTTTGACCGAAACCTGCTAGACTTCCGCATACTGGACGACAAGGGTATAGAAGTGAACTATGTGGTTATTAACGATCAGCCCCTGCGTTACAGACGCAACATTGAAGTTAAGGGTAAAAAGACAACAGAGTACTTTGAGTATATAGACGGCACCTATGAGCTTAACTTTAAGGTTAAGGTTAATAACCCCAAAGAGTTTGTGGAAGCGTTTGCTCTCGCTGGCAGGGTTGGGTTATTAAGCAGAACCAAGCACGGCTATGGCAAGTTTAACATAGAAATTTTAGAAAGCCTATAAGTGGATGAAGCGCAAGCAGACACTCAATAGCCAGTAGCCCGTGAACACACACATCCGCCACCTAGCAGCTCACACTCCAGCATCTAAAAAACGGATGAGGCGTAAGCCGACGTTCATTTCTCATTTTTCGTGACCAAACCGCTGCGACTACCTCCCAACGACATTCACCTGCCTTCAACTCAGGGTTCAACCCAAAGAGGCCACACCTAACCGAACACACATCACACCACAGTCACAATCCTATATTGTCAGCACACACCGAATACCCATTCGCAACTCAATCACCACCCTACATTGTCAGCATACACCGAAAACCCGTCATCATTCATCGTTCAACTTCTGGTGGTGCTATGTGGTGTCCTAGGTTAATGACAACCGTAGACAAAAAGACTTGCAGCAAGTGTCCTTACTGTGTTAAGTACGACGATTGTTGGGGCTGCAGCTACTACTGGCGAGAGTAGAATGCCTCCAGGCTGCAGGCACATCTACCCAACCTCTACTCTACAGCCGCACTTGTCAGTATCCATCTTACAGTAGTTAGCATCATATTACCAATCGCCAGAGTCAGACTACAGTCCACATCTTTTGTGGGGGTTGGTTTTATGCAAAAAACACTATATGACCTATTAAAAAACCACCACGAGTTGTGGGTTAAGCACCAAAACAACCCAGAGGACAAGGCTGTCATCAAGCAGCTTGGTTATATAGAACAACAACTCGAACAGCATCTGAGACACAAACTAATGAGAATGAACATCTACGACTTCCTCGATAACTTGCGTAGTGTCTTTCTCAGTTTCAGCGAACTTTCGGACTATACGGTTTTAAAAACTTATAAACTTTTAACCAACCTGATGCAAGAAAAAACAGCAGCTTTGCTAGCCGATCATCGCGAATTCGTTGTTCGTTCGCTTAAACACGAGGGCATTTTAAGACAGAGGCAGTGATGCCAGCTCGCCATAAAACTTGCCTTCTATCGCTCTTTTCTCCTTAAAGGGCTCTGGCAAGCTTTCCATGATTTCTTCATATATGACCTGACACCCTGGATCTGTTTGCGAGCGGTCTGCGCTTATTAGCTCGCTGCTCATACCGTGCTCAGCCAGTATATTGGC
>JAGHCI010000079.1:0-3170 GCA_021160545.1 Candidatus Aerophobota bacterium
AAGTGAGGGTGATTGTTTCAATAATACCTCCCATTGACGAGGATAAGCTTTCCAGGCTTTCCGCTTACGGCAAAGTGGTTTCATGGGGTAGGCTAATACCTTACGTGGTAATGGATGTTGAAAAGGAGAAAATACTGGAAATAATTAGGCTCCCCTTCGTAACAGGTGTTCAAGAAGATATTTGGTTTAAAGCACAGCAGGTGGAAATGTTTTTTCGCAAACAGGGAAGGCCAGTACGTTGTAACATTAGATGAAGCCCTTGAAAAACAGGGTTTCAGAGAAGCACATGAAGCAGGCCTCCTAGGCTACGGCGTAAAAGTAGCAGTCATAGATACGGGCATAGATGATTCACACCCGTTTTTCAAAGGTAGGAAAATAGAAAAGTATTCCGTAGCCGAACTACCTGTTAGAGACGGCCATGGACACGGCACATCCGTTTCATCAATAGTTTTATCTGGCTCACCTGAAGCAACCATTGTATCTGTTAAGGCGTTGAACGATGAAGGCGTAGGCCTTCTAAGCTGGATTGTTGAAGCATTGGAAATAGCTGTGGCTAGGAAATGCCATGTAATAAACATGAGCCTTGGAAGCAAGCCGAACTGCTTTACACCGCTATGTCCAATAATAGACCTCCTACCTCCAGTAGTTGTTTGCGCAAGCGGAAACACGGGGCCGGCGCCTGGAACAGTAGCGTGCCCAGCCCATTGCTTTTCAACCGTAGCTGTAGCCTCTGTTTCAGCTAGGACAGGTGAAATAGCTTGGTTTTCAAGCAGAGGCAGAACATGCGGGCTTGTTTTACCTGACATTTCAGCCATAGGCGGCTCCGGGGACATGCGTGGGGTAAGGCAGCCTATTGAAAGGCTTGAGCTGCCTTCAATAAATGGAACCTACGCTTACGCTAGGGGAACTTCTTTCGCAGCCCCATGGGTTTCAAGCGCTTTCGCACTTCTAATCCAGTCTATTGGAAGGGTTCCTTCCAGAAGTGAGCAAGAGCTTCAAATGAAAATAATGGCTTTAGATCTTGGAAGACCAGGTAAGGACGAAACCTACGGTTGGGGTTTGCTTAGAGCCGACAGGCTTCTAAGAGTGCCTAAGTACTTTACACCTAAACCCGTACTGGAAATAGTGAGGAAACTTTTAACTATTTTCTAGCAAGAAAACATACGTGGTGAACTAGGTGGTTAGAAGCAACGTTGTAGAGGTAAGGGTTGTTGCAGCATATAAGCTTACACTTAAAGCTGCAAGATATACTAGATGGGGTGAGCTTCTCCCATTAGAAGGTGTGAGAATACCTGTTAGGGATGCAATATATTTTTCACTTATCAAAGAATGCTACACTCCATGCGAAGTAGTAATAACCGCAAACGTACCTGTAAGGCTAATAGCTCCTAAAAAACATTTAGGCTACGTTTTCGTAGAGTGGAGCGACGGGGAGAGAAGCAACGACAGAGTTATAACTATGAATAGGAACATAGAGCTTGAAGCAAGATATGCTCCCGGGTGAGGAAATGGCTGAATCACCCGTTAAGAAAATAGTTATAGAGGAAGCCCCCCCAGAGGTTCCGCCTGAAGCCCCTCCAGAGGCCCCCCCAAGGAAACTACCTGACATTAGGGTTGAAAGACTGTACATTAGTTTAAGCAAAACCTATGTTTACTCCGGTGAAGCCGTTAGAGCAACGGTTACAGCGTATCTTGAGAAGAAACCTTTCGAGGCAAAATATTCTCTGCCAGTATATGTTTACGCCGACGGCTCCAAGATAGGTGAGGGGAAAATAGTGTTTCCAATAGGTTCGGACAGGCAGAAAAAAGACTTCAAACTAACGCTTTACTGCCCCCCGGGTAGGCATGAAATAACGTACAAGGTTTACGCTGAAACACCTGACTACGCTAAGCCGGTGGTTTGAAATGTCCGAGTTTGAAAACTGGCTTAAAAATAGGATAAAGTACTTGGTTTTCGCCTTAACAACAACCATAGGAATATACGTAGCCTACCTCATATATAAGAAGGTGAAAGGTGGTAGGTGATGGGTTTTTACCTCACCTTAGAGGTTCCAAGCAAAGGATATGTTGGAAGCGAAGTCACGTTTAAAGGGAGGCTAACGGAGGACGGTAAGCCTGTACCGGGTGAAACAGTTAAAATACTGGTAATGGATGAAAACTACAACATACTGGACTACGATATTGCAACAACCAATGCTCAAGGATACTACAGTGTAAAATACGTTTTCACATCGCCTGGAACCTACCTTGTAAAAGCAATATATGAGAGACCAACCATACCTGAATGGGCCAAGCACGCCGCCGAAGCGGCGGCGGTAGTAGCTACTGTGGGCGCAGCAATATATGCTGTCGCTAAGTATGCTGTCGCTAAGAAGAGGTAGTTTAGTTTGCCCTCGAAAAACATCTACGTTTACCAAGGATACGACCTAGCAGTAGGGCCTTTTGAAGGATATAGGGAAGACCATAGAGACCTATATGTTAAAGGGAAAATCATAGATGCTAAAGTTTTCTTCACAGTAACCCCCAGTCTCCACGGTGGATGCGGTTTCAGACTTGAAATAAACGGTGTGAAAGTAAAGGAGATAACGTGGCCTCCAGGCGATACTTCAACCAAATCACATTCTGAAAACGTTTACTCAATAGTTGGAAGCGAAGGAGGAGCATTAACCTTCACAATAAACGGCTTCAAAACATGGCCATACCCCGGGGAAGTCCACTTCAACGTAACAGTAATACTGACAATAGTCTATGAGGAAATAGCCGAGTGGAAGGTTCCGAAAATAAAATGGCCTGAACTACCATGGTGGGTTATCCCGCTAATTGCCTTAGGAATGGTAACTGCAACAGCAGGCTCCATAGCAATAATAAGGGTAACAGGCCTAGTGCCGAAGATAAGAAGGTAGCATAATCTAACTTACTCCGAAACGGAGTAACGTTTACTCCAGTTTGGGGTAAGAATAAATCACTTATTTACTCCGATTTGGGGTAACATTTACTCAGATCTGGGGTAGAAACCAAATAGTTATATACTCCGATTCAGAGTATATACTCCGGGTTGGAGTATATGCCTCCGAAAGGCTACAGGCATTTAAGCATAAGAGAAGAAGTATATAGGGAAATTGAAAAGCTAAAAGAAGAACTGAACCTAACATCTCTAAACGACGTATTAT